>JAJPZT010000105.1 GCA_021204175.1 Clostridiales bacterium
TTATGCTTTACACCACAACAGTATTTTTTATTTTTGCGGACGTTTTAAACATAAATGGGCATATAGGTTTAAACTCTGTACTTCTCATATTTTTGATAAATATAGGCATTTTTATCGTGATAGCCTTAAAGAGATATAATAAAGACGACTGCAACAGCTACAATTTTAAGGAGAACTTAATCAAGCTTATTGATAAGCTTGAAAACTTAGACAATACCCAAAAGCCCACAGAGGACAGCCCCAACTCCCACAAAGAAAATATTGCAAGCAAAGATATAGCCGAACTCGTCAGAAAAAAATATGCAAGCCGTCCAAGTCCCATAGAGCCCAAAAGTGATTTTGCAAAAGCGGTAAAAACAATTATAAAATAAAACCAAAGCCTGTTTTGGCTATCAAATCAAATTAAGAATATATAAAAAAGGCGAAGCAGAGCCGACTTTTATGCCGTTTCCGCTTCGCCATTTAGTTTATGAAAAGTAAAATTTTTTTCAGTAGTTTATAACATTCGTCACAGTGCTGTCGGCTTTTACCATAGCCACAGAATTAATATTCCCTGCGGCAAAAGCTGTTATAGGTGCTTCCGAATTAATTTTTACCTTTTCGATTTTAGGGGTTGTATATGTTTTTTTCATTCTGAAAGACCTCCTTATTCTGCATCGGCTTCGCTGCCGCTGTCGTCACTGCTCTCTGCTGCTTCTGCTATTGTCAAGCCTGTTGTGGCTTCGGTTACAAAGTAGAGAAGGCTGTCATCAGCAGTTTTTGTAGTCGAAGTAGTGGCTTCACCTCTTGCGGTTATACTGTCGCTGCTGCTGTCTGAAGCTCTCGAAACAGGGAAGAACGCATTGTCTGTTTCGCTTTCGGAATAATTTCCGCTTTCGTCTGCATAGTAGTAGTTTTCAAGCTGATAGAGTGTTCCGCCTATAACAACGCCTACGCCGTTAAGATATTCCGCTCCTTCACCGCCGTAAACCGCAGTGTCAATAATAATTCCCAAAAGCTCTGAGCCGTCTAAGCTTAAGCTGATACCATTTGAAACAACGTTTGCATAAACCGCACTGCCGTTTGAGGTAATTTCCGCTACCTTGCAGCAGTCCGTATCGGAAGCCGTAAACAGAGGGTAGCTGTCAGTACCTATGGTCTGAACCCAAACACCGCTTTCATCTCCGCCGTTTAACAAATAAGCAACCTCACCGCCTGCAAATTCACTTTCGGTTTTTGAAACAGGGGCAGTATTTCCGCTTGAAGCATTTGTGCCGAACGCTTTTTCAGCAGAACTGTCAAGCCAATAGTTGTTTGTTATAGCACCGGATTTTGTACTTCTGAGCCAGCCTACAACAGCTCCGCAGTAAGTTGTATCGTTTGCACTTATACTTCCGTAGTTATAACAATATTGAAGCCCGTTGAAGTTCTCGTTATTTATATAACCTAATATTCCTCCAACATAGGGCGTTGTGGTTGTGTTTCCCTTACCTGAAGCATAAACCGTTCCGAGATTTGCACAGTTTGTTATAGAGCAGTAATCGTTTGAATATCCTACAATGCCGCCTATACAATCATATGATTTATAAACCGTTATGGTTCCCTCATATATACATTTATCAACAGAAGCATATGACTGTAAGCTGCCTACTACACCGGCCGCCTGATGAAGGGGATAAGCATTGTCTTCGGGTGTAGTAATATTTACTCTCGAAACAATATTTGAAGCCGTTCCGCCTGAACCGGTCAAAATTCCTATTGCGCCGCCTACATGGGCATAGCCGCCGTCAGTGTCATCTCCCTGTGGAGCGTTCGTAAAGTCTATACTTCCTTCAACAACAAGATTTTCAACCGTACCTCCGGTTACATATGAGAACAGACCCATATTACTTGTGCCTGTGGCTTCATAACTAACGGTTATGGTGTGTCCGCTGCCGTCAAAGGTTCCGCTGTAGGGATAACTGCTTGAACCTATCATATATGAATATTCGGAAAAGTCAATATCTGCGGCAACAATACCGTTTATACTCGTGCTGCCTGAATTTACGGTTAACGCAAATGCAGCAAGCTGATATGCTGTTGATATTATATAATTTCCGCTTTCGTCTGTCTCTATTGAACCTATGTCAGCAATTCCGCAATATTTACATGCGCCCTTTTCATAGCTGTGTTCAGTTTCGCTGCCGTTTTCATCGGTTACAATTTTGTCTTCGGTATTGTTATAGGTGACTAAGACGAAGTTAGGACAGTATGTAGTTGTGGTTGTATAAACCAAGCCGTGACTGCTGTCAAGTACGGGGAAGCTGTCAGCTGTTCCGCTGTCTATATTCTGATACCAAACTGTACCGCCGCTGACACTGTTGTTTAACAGATATGCCACTTCGCCGCCGGCAAATTCATCGGCTGTCTTTTGTGTACTATCTGATGCACTGCTGCATATTGCGTTTAAGTAATAACAGTTTGAAACTCCGCTTGTACGTCCTCTCGCTATGTTATAGCTTCCCGAATCACTGCTTGAAAGTAAATATTCCGCACTTACATAACAATTTTCAACGGAAATGGTCTCCTCTGTAAGCCAGCCAACAATACCGGCGCAGTTTGTTGTGGAAGCTCCTATAATAGAACCGTTAAAATAACAGTTTTCAACAACATCATATGAAGCATTTAAAGCCCCGGCAATACCGCCGTGGGTTCCGTCGCCGTCTATGGTTGATACAATATTAACACTGCTTGAACAGCCCGAAATGGTTGTGGATGCAGAGGTTGAAGAAGCTGTCTGTCCTAAAATACCTCCTGCAAATTTAGCACTTGTGGTTATTGTGCCTGCTGTGTTAAGGTTTTTAATCGTGGCTCCGGAAGCATAGCTTATTAAGGCTGCATTTGCTTCGCTTGAATTGTAATTAAGGGTTATGGTATAACCGCCGCCGTCAAAGGTTCCGGCATAGGGATAGTTGGTTGAGCCTATCATTGTGTCTGTATAGTCTGTAAAGTCAATATCTGCTGTTACAATGCCGTTTATATCATAATCTCCTGCATTTACAAGATTTGCAAAGGCACTGAGTTCAGCAGGATCTGATATTAAATAAATTCCGCTTTCGTCTTTGCTTAAACTTTGTCCGCAGTATATACAAGTTTCGCCGTCATATGTATGAGTTTCGGTATTTCCGTTATTATTTGAATACATATCTACAGTTTCGTGAACATTGGGACAGTAATAATATATGTCAATGTGGTAAACTGTGCCGTGACTGTCATCAAGAACGGGATATGTGTCTGCCGTTTTGCCGTTATTTATATTCTGATACCAGCTTACATTTTCACTTGAGCTGTTATTTAATAAATAAGCTATTTCACCGTTTACAAATTCGTCCGCTGTGTTTGAAGCAGGCTCTGTGTTTCCCGAACTGTTGCTGCCAAAAGCTGCAGAAGCCGAAGTATCAAGCCAGTAATCATTTGAGACAGCACTTGATGAAGTGTTACTGCCAATTTGACCTACTAAAGCTCCGCAATATTCACTGCTGTCTCCCGAGATGTTTCCGTAATTATAGCAGTATGTAAGACCCTTAAAATAACCTGTATTTACATAGCCTAATATGCCGCCTACGGAATAGGCTGCTGAGTTGCTTATTTCAACAGTTCCTAAGTTATAGCAATAGTTTATATATGCCGAGCCTGCAACAGCACCTACTATTCCGCCTACTGCCGAACCTCCGCTTAAGCTTATAGTTCCGTTATAAATGCATTTACTTACATATGAGCCGGAAAGGTTGGAATTACCAACAACACCGCCTACATTGCTTTGCGTGCCGTCCGTGTTTGAAATATTAACCTCTGAAATAATATTTTCCAATGCAGTTTTAGCCCCATATCCTACTGCACCGCCTATATAGCTGCAGTCGCCGTTAAGAGTAATATCTCCGCTTACGGTAAAGTTTTTGACTGTTCCGCCCTGTGATGAATTGCCGACACAGCCGAAAAGACCGCCGTAGTCCGATGAGGTTGTCAAGGTCATATTGCTTATAGTATAGCCGCCGCCGTCAAATGTACCAAAATATGGGTTGGCTGAAGTGCCGATAGGTGTCCAGTCAATGCCGGAAAGGTCTATATCTGCTGTAACAGTTCCGTTTATTGTTGTATTGCCGCTGTTTACAATTTCCTCAAAGAAACAAAGTGACGCCAAATTAGGTATTTCAAGATCTGTTATATTGGCTGCCGCCTCTAATTGTTTTGTACATAACAAATATTCTCCGACAGAAAAAGACGCACATATATAGCCGTCATCGTCAACATAATAAGAAAGCATACTGTCATATACTTCATCTAATGCTGCGCAATCTTCTAAACTTTCAAGAGCATCAACAGTTTTATAAAAGTCAACAATCTTTTGAACAGATGTAGAACCGCTTGAATATGACAGTAAATATAATGTATCTTCCGATAATGCATATGCTGAATCCGAGGGCAGATAAATATATTGATTTGTATCGCTGCTTGTGTGGTAAGCAATATTCTCAATATAAGTTTCTCCGTCAACAGTTAAACTGCTGCCTTCTGTTGTATCGGTTAAAGTGTATAAATAAATGCTTTCACCATCGGCATTTGTAGGAGTAACCGAAATTGAAGAAGCTTTTACTGAGGAATTGTATATTTTTATATTGCTGCCGCTGTTGCCGTAAGGACCGTTGCACATACCTTTTGCATTAGTGTCGCCTGTTGCCGTTACTGTGCCGCCGCTTATAGTTATATAACTGCCCGAACCGCTATATCCACCGCCGATACCCGCTGCATAAGAGCCGCCTGTTGCCGTTACTATGCCGCCGGTTATAGTTATACGGTTGCCGTTGCCTGTGTAAGCGCCGCCGATACCTGCTCCGACGTAGCCGCCGGTTGTTGTAACTGTGCCGCCGTTTATGGTTATATAACTGCCGTCAGCTTTGTTACCGCCGCCGATACCTGAGCCGTTAGAACCACCTTTTGTTGTAATCGTACCGCTGTTTATGGTTATGTTGCTGCTTGCTGTTGAACCGCTGCCGCCTATTCCGGCACAGTAGTAACCACCTGTGGAGCTAAGACTTCCTGCCGAACTGTCATTGCCGTAAGCCGCTATTACAAGATAACCTGTTGTGTTTTTGTAAATGCCCGGATTTTGACCTGATGATTTAAGGGTATTTGTTCCGCTTAATACAAGTGTGGTTGTTGCACTGTTCGATAATTTAAGGGGACAGCCTGACGTTGAAATTACAACATTGTCAAGAACCACTACTACATCTTCCGACGCACTGACCGTAATCGTGTTTGAGGTCGATGTTGAACTGCCGTAAACCCTGTATGTTCCTGCTTCGCTTATGGTTACACTTCCTGAGGTAATATCATATTCTGCGTCATAGCTGTCATAAGTATAATTTTCCTCAGTCTCGGCGGCTAAAGCCGCTATACCGCCTGTCGGTATGTACCCCCCCCGACCGAAAAAGCCATAACCGCCGACATTATAACTGCTAAGACCTTTCTTATTCTTTTTGCTGTCATAAAAAATTCCTCCTTTACAACAAATCTTCGCCTAATAGGAAAACACTGATCAATCATTTCATCTTCTCTTCATTGTTTTTTGTGAATTAACCATTGTTTCATTAGGCACAATTTAACTTCTTACCCCTATTATACAAATTTATTTTTAAAAGTCAAGCCACTTTGCACCAACGGTCGAAAAAGTGCACGAATGGTAGTTTCGCTGCCAAATATAACCCGATAACTGCCAAACATAATTTTGGGGCTGATTGTCTGTTCAATCTCAAATGAACAAAGGATAGAAATAAAGAGAATTAATATCTCTGTATCCTATCCTTTTGCAGTATCTTATTACAGTATTTGAAAATTCTTTAAAGCACTAATAATGGCAGCTTCCTTATTAGGCGGACAGTTTGGTATGGGGTAATCGTCATACTTTGAGCGGTTATAGCTTTGCCCCATAGGCAAGCCGCATTTTCTTTTGACTTGAGAGATGTACAGTGTTGAAACCTTCAAATTATGCTCTTTTATCACGTAATCCTTTATCTCTTGATAGGTTGCTTTTCTTTCGGCTGAGGTTGTGTCAAATTCATCTAAGTCTAAGTCGACCTTTATATAGTCATTAGGCTACTGCCTCGACAAAAGAACAGATGTATCGGTTTTGAGATTGCGAAACATATCAATTACTCATAAAAATAGGATTGCAGCAGAAGAAACAACTTTCTGCAAACAATCCTATTTTTTATCATAATATCTTGAACTGCTGTTTTCAACAATTTGTTGGGTATTCCACAATGAATGTGTGTCACACCTCCCCTCAAGGGGAGGCTTGCCGACTTCTTAAAGTTTTCGCAATTCAAGGAAAGGTTTTCGCTATCAAAGTCTTTAAGTTGACAGCATTACTTAAAAATGGAAGCCTTGTTGAAGTCTTCAAAAATTAAAAATCGATAAAATGTTTTTTATTTGACATTCAATGATATTTATGGTACTATTATCATAAATAATTTTTTATCATACCATTTAGTGTTAGGAGGGTTATTTAAATGGCAAAGAAGTATGTTTATATGTTTGAAGAAGGCAACGCTAAAATGCGTGACCTTTTAGGCGGCAAGGGTGCAAACCTTGCAGAAATGGCATCAATCGGTCTTCCCGTACCTCCGGGATTTACCGTAACAACTGAGGCTTGTCTTGAATATAACAAAACAGGAAAGCTTTCAGACGAGGTTGTAGCTCAGGTTGAGGACGCACTTGCAAAGCTCGAAGCCAAAATCGGCAAGAAGCTGGGCAATGTTGAAAATCCCCTTTTGGTTTCCGTTCGTTCCGGCGCAAGAGCATCTATGCCCGGTATGATGGACACAGTACTTAACCTCGGTCTTAACGATGAGGCTGTTGAAGGTCTTGCTAAAAAGTCAAACAACGAACGTTTTGCTTACGACTCATACAGAAGATTTATAATGATGTTTGCAGACGTTGTTATCGGCGTTCCCAAGAAGTTTTTCGAGGGCTACCTTGATGAATATAAGGCAGCAAAGGGCGTTAAATATGACGTAGACCTTGACGCTGAGGATTTCAAGAAGGTTGCTGCAAAGTTTAAGGAAATTTATAAGGAAAAGCAGGGCGTTGACTTCCCCCAGGAAGCTAAGGTTCAGCTTTACGAAGCTATCAAAGCCGTTTTCCGTTCATGGGACAACCCCAGAGCAAACGTTTACAGACAGATGAACGACATCCCTTATGAATGGGGTACAGCCGTAAATGTTCAGTCTATGGTATTCGGCAACACAGGCAGCAAGTCAGGTACAGGCGTTCTCTTCTCAAGAAACCCCGCTACAGGCGAAAAGGGTCTTTTCGGCGAATATCTTATTGACGCACAGGGCGAGGACGTTGTTGCCGGTGTAAGAACACCTTCCGCAATCAGCGACCTTAAGAACGAAGCAGATCCCGATCTTGCAGCTATTCACGGTCAGCTTCTCAACGTAGCAGACACACTTGAAAAACACTATAAGGATATGCAGGATATGGAAGTAACCTTTGAGGACGGCAAGCTCTATATGCTTCAGACACGTATCGGCAAGAGAACAGCTCCCGCAGCTATTAAGATTGCCGTTGATATGGTAAACGAAGGTCTTGCAACAAAGGAAGAGGCTCTTTTGAGCGTTGACCCCAAGCAGCTTGACCAGCTTCTTCACCCCACATTCGACAAGGCAGCTTTAGCAGCAGCTAAGCCTTTGGGCAAGGGTCTTCCCGCTTCACCCGGCGCAGCAGCAGGCAAGGTTGTTTTCACAGCAGAAGACGCTAAGGCAAGAACAGCTGAAGGCGAAAGAGTAGTTCTCGTTCGTCTTGAAACATCTCCCGAGGATATTGAAGGTATGGTAGCCGCACAGGGTATTCTTACCGTAAGAGGCGGTATGACATCTCATGCAGCAGTTGTTGCAAGAGGTATGGGTGCATGCTGTGTATCGGGCTGTGAAGAAATCAAAATGGGCGACGGCTTCTTCGAATTAGGCGGTCAGAAGTTCACAGAAGACAGCTACATTTCTCTTGACGGAAACACAGGCTACATCTACGGCGAAGACATCCCCACAGCAGACGCTGAAATTTCAGGCGACTTCGACACATTTATGAGCTGGGCTGACGCTACAAGAAAGCTTCAGGTAAGAACAAACGGCGATACACCCAGAGACGCTAAGACAGCTCTCAGCTTCGGTGCTCAGGGTATCGGTCTTGTAAGAACTGAGCATATGTTCTTCGAGGAAGAAAGAATCCCCAAGATGCGCTGCTTCGTTCTTGCTGACTCAACAGAAGAAAGAAAAGAAGCTATCAAGGCTCTTGAAGAATATCAGAAGACAGACTTTACCGCTATCTATGAAGTAATGAAGGATCTCCCTGTAACGGTAAGACTTCTCGATCCTCCTCTTCATGAATTCCTTCCCAACACAGAGGCTGAGTTCCAGGCTGTAGCCGACATTATGGGCAAGTCAGTTGCTGATCTTAAGATTAAGGCAAGAGGTCTCCACGAGCTTAACCCCATGATGGGTCACAGAGGATGCCGTCTTGCAGTAACATATCCCGAGCTTCCCGAAATGCAGACAAGAGCTATAATCGAAAGCGCTATTGCAGTTAAGAAGGCTAAGGGCTACAACATCAAGCCCGAAATTATGATTCCCCTTGTAGGCGAAATCAAAGAGCTTAACTACGTAGCTGACATAGTTAAAAAGACAGCCGATGCAATTATTGCCGAAAGCGGTATTGACATTGAATATAAAGTAGGTACTATGATCGAGATCCCCAGAGCTGCTCTCCTTGCTGACGAAATCGCCGGCACAGCTGAGTTCTTCTCATTCGGTACAAACGACTTAACTCAGATGACCTACGGTCTTTCAAGAGACGACGCAGGCAAGATCCTTGCCGACTACCTTGACAAGCACATCTATGAAGCTGACCCCACAGCACGTCTTGACCAGAACGGCGTAGGCAAGCTTATGAAGATTGCCGTTGAAGGCGGAAAGTCTGTTCGTCCCGACATCAAGCTGGGTATCTGCGGCGAGCACGGCGGCGACCCCTCATCTGTAGAGTTCTGCCATAAGATCGGTCTTACCTATGTTTCCTGCTCACCCTTCCGTGTTCCTATCGCAAGACTTGCAGCAGCACAGGCACAGATCAAATTCCCCAGATAATAAAGCATTATTTATAATCTGAAATAAAATTTCCCCTCAGACAGCTTAAAGCCTTTAAGCCCGTCTGAGGGGTTTTATATGTTTAAAAACTAAAATTCTTGTTTATTTTTCCTCTGCTGCAATATCGTCTCCCAAAGATTTTATTATGACCTCATCGTCTTCCATTGCCCCTTTATATGACTTAATTTTAAAGCTTTCATCATAGTCAATTTCCAAAAGGCTTTTCAGTGTTTTAACATCTCGGGATATAATGGCAAAGTACTTGATATACTTCGGTTTAAATCCTGCGTTTGTTATATATTCATTAACGGCTGATATGTCGTCTGCTAAAACCTTTTCCGCATTATCATATTCATCTGAATTGTCATATATGAATTCCACGCATATATACATACGGCCGGCTGTTATATTTTTTAATTCCTCAACATTATATTTTAGCTGATCCAATTCAATATTTTTTTCTTCAAAGGGATTTTTCCCTTCAGTTACTATGTATGCTCTGCAGCTGTCTCCATACAAATCCTTTAAGCCTTCGTTCAGATTTTCTTTTAAATAATATATTGCCAATTTGTCATAATAGCTGTCGCTGAACTCCGTTCTTTCAGAGTTTGTATAAACCTTAAATTCAATAACCGGCTCATTAAGGGTTTTTGCGCCGGCTGAATACCTGCCGGAGTACACAACTTTCATAGGCTCCGAATAGGTTTCCTTCAAATATTTGCCTGCTGCTATTCTTGTCGGTATGGTGTGCCAGGGAAGAGTATCCATTATATACATTTCAAAAAACAAAATTCCTATTACCGAAACAACAAATACCGCTGCTGAAAACACAATATTAGCAATTACTGTTTTAAAAAATTTCTTTAACTTTTTTTTCAAATTATTCTCTCCTCATATTCTGTTTTATTGCGTTAAACAGTGCAAACATTCATTATCAGCACATCTATAATTATTATACCAAGAATATCTGTTTTTGTCAGCCTATATAATTATTTTGTAATGTCTTTGAAATACGTTTGTATTATTCTATGATTTTGCTGTGGTAAGAAGAATTTATAGTATTGACAAATTTTTCCCATCGATATATACTGAAAAAGTAATTTGTTATATGTAAAACTCATATTAAAAAAGACGATGTTTTCAATACATTTAATTGTGGTGTGCAGTAAAATTGATATGGCTGATGAGGTTTTATTATTTATTTTACAGGATGCATTTGGTGTGTGGTTACTTAAGTTAAATATGTGCTTGTTTATATGTACTATTGGTAAAAATTTTCGACAGACAACACAAGCTCCGTATTTGTTTGACTCGGCGTGGCGAAAACCGATTATACAGATATTAAAAGAGAATCTTAATTATAAAGGTTTTCTGCATAAAGCAGAGCTTATAATAACTGCAATGCGGTGTTAGCTTTGGACAAGCTGTAAGTAAATAAGGTTTTATAAAAGAGGACAGGTGAAAAGTAAAATGAGATATGCAATTATCGGATGCGGAAGAATAGCAAAAAACCATATTATGGCAGCAATTGAAAATAACTTGGAAATAGTTGCTTTATGTGATTTGAATAAGGAAAAGGCTGATAAATATGCCTGTGAGGGGTGTGGACAAATGGCTCAGATTATGGTATAATATAGCTATGAGAAAAAC
>JAJPZT010000019.1 GCA_021204175.1 Clostridiales bacterium
GAAGCTGCTGGGGTCCACCTGCATAGCAGGTGGTTTTATTTTTCCTGCCACACAATAAAAAACAGCGGCTTAAAATAAAACCGCTGTCATAGTTCATATTAATATATAATTAAATGTTAGCCTTTGCTGTTTCAGCAAGCTTTGCGAATGCAGGCATATCTGTAACAGCCAAATCAGCAAGCATTTTTCTGTTAATGGAAACGTTTGCGTTCTTAAGACCGTTAATCATCTTAGAATAGCTGATTCCGTTCATTCTTGCAGCTGCGTTGATACGAACAATCCAAAGCTTACGATAGTCACGCTTTGTCTGCTTTCTGCCTGCAAATGAATGAGCCATTGCACGCATAACCGACTGCTTTGCAACTCTGTACTGCTTGCTTCTGGCGCCTACAAAGCCCTTAGCCATTTTCAATACTTTTTTATGCTTTTTACGTGCATTTAATGCACCTTTAACTCTTGCCATTTTATATTTCCTCCTTGAATAAAAGCCAACTTAAATCAGATGTAAGGCAGTTCTCTCTTAATTTGTTTCATATTTGTAGAATCGCAAAGAGTAGCTTTTCTTAAAGATCTCTTTCTCTTCTGAGTCTTTTTTGTAAGAATGTGCTGCTTATTGGCTTTAAATCTCTTGATTTTACCTGTACCTGTTACAGATACTCTCTTAGCAAGAGCTTTTCTTGTTTTTAACTTAGGCATTTTAAAAATCCTCCTTGATTGCCGGTTAAGCCTTGGGAACAATAAACATAGTCATAGTTCTCGCCTCAACCTTTGGCTGTTTATCTATTGTGCCGAATTCTGAAACCTGTTCGGCAAAATCTTTCATTATACCGACTGCCATATCGGCACGCCCCAATTCTCTGCCTCTGAAACGAATTGAGACCTTAAGCTTGTTGCCGTCTTTTAAAAATTTCAGAGCATTTTTTACTTTTACCTGAACATCGTGGGTATCGATATTTGGTGAAAGCCTTATTTCTTTAACAGTAACCGTTTTTTGTTTTTTTCTTGCTTCCTTTTCCTTCTTCTGTGTGTCAAACTTATATTTGCTGTAGTCCATAAGCTTGCAGACAGGGGGTTTAGCGGAAGGAGAAATTTTTACAAGATCCAGCTTTTTTTCATCGGCTATCTTCTGGGCGTCTCTTGCTGACATAATACCCAACTGAGAGCCGTCGTTTCCGATAAGTCTGATTTCCCTATCTCTGATTTGCTGGTTAATCATTAAATCTGTAATAGCAGACACCTCCTAAAATGAATATAACCCTTTGAGCTTGCGTTAAGCACTGCCCTTTAATTTATAAAAGTAAAAAAGACAGATCCGAAAGATCTGCCGACACTCTGAAACACTTCTTTTGAGCAACAAACTATGCCCTCTGAAATTTTGAGTAACCTTAAAGTATAAAAACCGTAAGGTGAGAATCGGAATCCTTCTTTACAGACAATTATTGTAGCACAGTATATCTTCATTGTCAAGTAAAATTTTGTTTTTTTCACAATTTTTTTATTCATTTTTTTCTTAAAGTACTTGAAATAATATAAGAGTTGGTGTATAATATAAATGTGAAAAGAAAAGGTGAGTACGCCAATATTCACCTAATCTCGTCTTGCGACTAAGCAATTGTTTCAAGTCGGTTAGGCGAAAGTTGTAAAATTTATTACAGACCACCGCTATTTACGACATTGGGGTGGTCTTTTCTTTGTGCATTATTTTTAGTATCAATGTTATGTACCATATATCATACATATATTGTATAATAACAAAGTACATATACACTATGTCAAATGCATTCATCGGCTATCCCTCCTTTATAATAAAAGTCCTACGAGTACTATAAATTATATGGAAGATTAGCCTAACCAACCCTTTAGCAAATTGCCTACAGATATTATATAAAAAAACATACAGTAAAGAGCTTTTGAAAAAAATAAGTTTTTTTTATTATATTTACAATTTAATAAGTGTTTTGACTATTTCAAGAGCGCAGTCATCCTTTGACATAAGAGGCAGCTCTCTGTTTTCATTTTCGGTAATCAAAATCATTTTGTTGGTGTCCGTTCCGAAGCCGCTGCCCTCTTCGCTTATACTGTTTGCGGCAATCATATTTACATTTTTGGAAATAAGCTTTTTTCTGCTGTTGTTCAAAAGATTTTCAGTTTCCATTGAAAAGCCGCAGATTTTTCTTTTTCCGTCAGAGTGTTCGCCCAAAAATTTAAGAATATCATCTGTTCTTTTAAGCTCAATGTTCATATCACCGTCTGTCTTTTTAATTTTGTTTTCAGCTGTTTTAACCGGTGTATAATCAGCCACTGCGGCAGCCATAAAAATATAGTCGCTTTCTTCATAGTGAGCCTTAAAAGCGTTAAACATATCAAGAGCCGATTTTACACTGACTATATTCATTCCGTAGGGTATTTCCGCAGTGGTATTTCCCTTAATTATTGTAACATCCGCTCCCAAAGAAGCAGCGGCTCTTGCTGCTGCAAAGCCCATTTTTCCGCTGGAATGATTTGTTATAAATCTGACGGGGTCAATAGCCTCCTGAGTTGCTCCGCAGCTTACCAAAACCTTTTTGCCCTTTAAGGGTCTGTCGGTTTCAATATTTCTTTCTATAAAGTCAAAAATCTGCTTAGCCTCGGGCATTCTGCCCTGACCTACATCACCGCACGCCATTTCACCGCTGGCGGCGTCCATAACAATATAGTCCTCATACTGCTGAAGCCTTTTTACATTTGCTTTAAAAATAGGATTAGAATACATATTGGGATTCATCGCCGGAACAATAAGCTTTTTAGCCTTTGTCGCCATAATTGTTGTGGAAAGCATATCATCCGCTATACCGTTTGCTATTTTGCCTACAATGTTGGCAGTTGCCGGAGCGACCACAAACATATCAGCCCTGTTAGCCAGTGAAATATGCTTAACGTCAAATGTGGCTACCCTTTCGAAAGTGTCCGTTATACACTTGTTTTGTGAAAGTTCTTCTATAAGATAAGGTGTTACAAACTCAGCGGCGCTTTTCGTCATAATTGTGTGAACATCCGCTCCTGCCTTTTTTAGAAGTCTAATAAGCTCACAGCATTTATAAACCGCTACCGAGCCTGTCATACCCAAAACGATTGTTTTATCTTTAAGCATAAAATCACCCTTCTCTGTATTTTTCACGTTCTGTCTCATAAAGATTGTTTCCGTAAGAGTCTATAACCACAATTCCCGGAAAGTCTTTAACAACGAGCTTATGAACCGCTTCAGCCCCCAAATCATCATAGGCTGTCACTTCACAGCTTTCTACATGTGAAGCAAGAAGCGCACCTGCACCTCCGATTGCACCTATATAGACACAGCCGTATTTTTTCATAGCCTCGATAACCTCAGAACTTCTCTTTCCCTTGCCTATCATAACGGTTTCTCCGTATTTAATCATATCGGGAGAATATTTATCCATTCGATAGCTTGTGGTGGGGCCGATTGCCCCTACAGGCTCTCCGGGCTTAGCCGGTGAGGGACCGGCAAAATAAATTACGCTGTTTTCAATTTCAAAGGGAAAGCCCTCTTTTTCTCTGTTTTCCAACATTCTCTTATGTGCGGCGTCTCTGGCAGTATAAATTGTCCCCGTAATTTCCACACTGTCTCCTGCCTTAAGTTCCTTTATAATATCCCTTGTTACGGGAGTAGTTAGTTTTTTCAAAATTGTCACCTGCTTTTAAAAAATATTATGGTCATAAATAAGTAATACATATCTGCTGTTTCTGTCGGCTCTTACACACTGATTTATAAGCTCGTTTCCGCTTTCGGATAACTCATTATATTCGCCTGCGGTTAAAAGAATGAAATATTCATCAGTGTTTTCCTGATCTTCATACCAACTATAGAACGACTGATAATTATATTCCTCTATTTCACCGTCAACAATTTGAATATTTCTTACCTTGACCTCGTCATTGCTTAAAACCGTCAGAGCATTGGCATTCCAGAATGTTCCGTAGCCATAGTCAACACCGTTTTTTTCTATGAGTTTTATAGCCTGAGCCTTGTCGCTGCCTTTATAATTATTATCAAGTGCAAAAATCGTAAGGGCACTTTGAAGAGCAACCACAATCAGAGGAATCATAAATATAACCCCTATTCTAAACATCTTTTTATCTTTAATCATATTTCCGCAGAAAACAAAATATATAATTAAAGATGTGCATAAAACAGGACTGAGCCTCCAGTTTGCATTTGAAATTTTGTCGAATATCCAGCCTATTAAAATAAATGCAGTGCTGCACCAGTGACCTATAAGCAAAATTCTTGTTTTTCTGCTTTCGATTTTATTATAATTAAAAAGCATATACAAGGGTATTATAGGCACAATGGTTCCCGTAATTATTTTAATAATGTTAAATATGGATTTTAAACTTAAAATATCGTCTTCGTCCGCAATATCAACGCCTATTAAAGTAAACCATTTTTCCAAAATTGAATTAAGGTTTTCAAGCCATTTTTTGCTGTCACTGAATTTTGAATAAGCGTCCTCATATCCGCCGCTGACATCGCCTTTTAAGACATTAATCAAAGCCATACCCAAAATAACAAAAACACACAGTATAATGACATATTTAAAAACAAAAGTCATTTTTTTATCGGACATTTTAATATCTGTATTAAGTAAAGCTTCTCCCAACAATCCACCTATAAGAGGAAGTATAAATATGGTAAGAGCCTGAATACCGTTTGTGGCTGAAAGCATAACGAAAAGAGCCAAAATGCCGCTTATTATATAAAACCCTTTTGTTTTTATTTCATTATCATACATTTTTAAAATCTTAAAAAGTACGGTCATGCCTATCATTAAAAACAATATGCCCTGTGAATAATATATTATGTGACCCCAAAATATTTCTCTGAGCTTTTGGCTTGCTGAAATACACATAACCATTGAAAAGACAGAAGCCGCACAGAAGGGATAAGAAAAATCCATCTCTCTTAAAAGAGCTGTTAAGGCAATTATAAAAACAAAGGCAAACAATATCATTCCCAAACAGTGGGTTGTATAGCTGAAGCCGAAAAAAGGCATAAATAAAAGCATAAACAAATTGCCCCCGAAGGGAAGAATACAGGCATATTTAAAGTCAGGGTTTACTATTTTACTGCTATCAAAGGTTGCCTTTGCCCAAAGTATGGTATCGGTGCAGTCGGAATGAAACTCCACCTTTCCCGGGCTTATAATATAATAAACAACCAAAAGAAATGAAAGTAAAATAACAAACAGAGAAATATAATTACTTATATTAAGCCCTGAAAATTTATCTTTGAAAACACTTATTTTTGTATCTGCTATATTATTATTCTCGGTTTTATCTGTTTTTGCGTCACTTTTTTTTCATGATATTCCTTCTCCGTATTTACGCTCCAAATATTCTTCTTGCTTATGCTTCCACAGAGAATATTATTAACGGCTTCAAAGCTTGTAGCCATAGAGTGATCCATATTGTTATAACGGTGCTGACCGTTTCTGCCCACACAGAAGAGGTTTTTAAACGTGTCTAAATATTCAATAAGTGTATCCATTTCGCTGTATGTGTCAAAATATGCTGGGTAAGCCTTTTTAACCTTTTCTCTGTGAGAGTCCAAAACATTTGCCTCTGACTTAATGACTTCCATTTTTACAAGCTCGTCAACTGCAAATTTAATACATTCCTCATCGGACATATTCCAAAAATCGTCCCCTTCGTCACAGAAATATTCAAGACCTATCCAAACCTTGTTTTCCGGGTCGTCTACCATATAAGGCGACCAGTTGTTGAAAATCTGTATTCTGCCAAGCTTAACCCCCGTATCCTGAACATAAATCCAGCAGTCGGGAACAATGTTTCCCAAGGTTTTAATTTTTGTTTTGTTTTCCAGATTAAGGTGATCTAAAAGAAGTCCCACTGTTACAAAGTCTCTGTAAGGAAGTCCTTCCGCAATTTTCGCAATGTTTTCGGGCACGTCATCATCAATTGAAGCCACTAAATCCTTAACGGGCATAGATGAAATAACAATATCGGCTTTATATTCATTTTCACCGCAGAAAACGGACTTTATATTGCCTTTGTTTACTGTAAGCCTGTCGACCCTCTGATTTTTTATGATTTTGCCGCCCATTTTTTCTATTTCAACAGTGGCAGTCTCCCAAAGCTGACCGGGGCCGTATTTGGGGTAAATATATTCTTCTATAAGAGAGGTTTCAACCTCTTTCTTTGTGGAAGGTATAACAGAACCGATCATATCCTTTAAAACTGCCGTTACCGAAAGACCCTTAACCCTCTGTGAGCCCCAGTCTGCGGAAATTTCACGAGGGTGTCTGCCCCAAAGCTTTTCCGTATAGCCTTCGAAAAACATAGAATAAAGAGTTTTTCCAAATCTGTTTATATAAAAGTTTTCAAGGTTTGTTTCAGGCAGCTTTTTAACTGTGGCATTAACATAAGAAAAGCCGGATTTCATTGTCTTTTTAAGACCCATATTTATAAATGTCTGAGGCTTTAAGCTGACGGGATAGTCAAAGAATTTTTTAAGATAATAAATTCTTGAAACTCTGTTTCTTATAAGCATAACCCTGTCCTCTTTTTCAGGGTCGGGGCCGCCTTCCTTAAAATTTTTCTTTTTGTTAAGCTTTAAATCGTCATAAGAGGGCTTTCCCTGAGTGGGCATTAAACTTTCCCACCATTTATTAACTCTTTCGTCCTTTGAGAAAAATCTGTGACCGCCTATATCCATACGGTTACCCTTATATTTAACGGTTCTCGAAATACCGCCGATTTCGTTTGATTCCTCCAAAACAACCACATTGTAGGATTTGCTCTTTCTCAAAAGCTCATAAGCCGCTGTTAAGCCCGCAGGACCTGCGCCTATAATAACAACATTTTTCATTAATCCTTACCTCCAGAATACAATAAAACCTTTCGTGTTATATAGTTATAAAAAAGTATAATAATCTGAACAACAGCCTTTGCTATATATTTGTTCATAAATTTAACAGCTATAAGCATAAGAATAACCGTAAGACCGCAGCCTATAACACCTATTACTGCATAGACAAAAAATTCTGCGGCAGTGCTGTTTGTGTTTGCCCTTTGTGTAAAAACCACAAGCTTTGACAAAGCAAAGTTTGTTATAAGCCCGAAAATAAAACCCATAACTGTGGCAAAGGCTATGCTTAAAGACGTGTCGGGCAGGGGAAAGCTTACTGCCGCAAAAACACCGTAGTCAACAACAAAGGCTATTCCTCCTATAAAGCAATATCTGAAAAACTTTATAAATTCGTTTTCGGTAGGCAAATAAAAAAGCTCTCTGAATTTAAGCTTAAAACAAAGCTCCAATAATTCTTTCATAAATTAATTTCATTCCTTACAAAATACATTCACAGTGTCGCGTTACGTGGCAGCTTATGTTTACCGCAACGGGCATACCGGCTATGTGTGTGGCGTAATCCTCAGCCGCCGCCCATAAAATTGTGGTTTTACCCCCTAAGCCCTGAGGACCTATGCCTGTTTTGTTTGCCTTTTCAATAACCTCTTTTTCGATTTCTCTTAAATATTCTTTTTCGGAATGTATTCCCACAGGACGCAAAAGAGCCTTTTTGGCAAGATAAGCGGAATATTCGAAGTTGCCTCCTAAGCCTATTCCCACAATCATAGGTGGGCATGGGTTGGGACCTGCTTCTTCAATTGTTTTTAATATACAGTTTATAACTCCCTCTCTGCCGTCTGAAGGCTTAAGCATATAAATTTTTGACATATTTTCAGAGCCGAAGTCCTTGGGAGCAACGGTTATTTTAAGCCTGTCTCCTTCAACTATGTCATAGTGAATAATTGCCGGTGTGTTGTCCTTAGTATTTATTCTTTCTATAATAGGGTCGTAAACAACTGACTTTCTTAAATATCCCTCAACATAGCCCTGTCTGACACCCTCGTTAACTGCATCCCTTAAAAGACCCCCTTTTACAGAGACCTCCTGACCTATTTCAATAAAAACAACCGCCATTCCCGTATCCTGACATATGGGGATCATCCTTTCCTCCGCAATCTCGGCGTTTTTCTTAAGGTTTTCAAGTATATTACAGGCAACAGGAGATTTTTCACACTGAAGAGCCTTATCAAAGATCAACTTTATATCATTGTTTAAAATGCAGTTTGCATTAATACACATATTTTTAACATTTTGTACTATTTCATCAAAATTTATATATCTCATAATACACCTTTTTTTCCTTTAACATAATAAGAATAATCTAATTTTGATTATATCATAAACCGGCATTAAATAAAAGAAAATTTTTATATTTTTTTTCAATAAAATATGTTATACTATTTAAAAGTGTTCTCAATGAACAATCATTTATGCAAGCTTGCTTGAGTAGATGATTGGACATTAGAGAACCTAACCCACGTCACACTTTCCTGTGTGCATTAATTTCTGAGCAAGCACAGAAATAAGATGCACTGCGGAAGTGTTCCTTAATCGCTGAAGACTTTGGTCTTCAGCGAAAGAGGAACGGCAATGAAGTGCAGTTTTGCTTTGGCGTGAAACTCCAAAGCAAACGAACGTAGTTTGACGTGACGTTAGCCCGGAGTGCGAATATAGGGTCGATTGTGAGAGTGCGTCAGCACGTAACAATCGACTTTTAAATCAAATTAAATTTGATAAAAAAAATAACTTACTTATATATACAACACTTTATGAAAAAGGAGGTATAATATGCAGCTTGCAAATTATTGGAGCAGAATAGCCGAAGCGGTTAAGCTTAATTCGGATATTTCCGTTCCCTCATGGAATGCCTTCATAAAGCCTCTTAAGCCTCTTAATATGGAGGACGGGGCTATAACCCTTGAGGCTCCCACATTTATTATAAAAAACACTGTGGAAACAAAATATATAGACATTATTCAGGAACAGGCTGATTTTATTGTTAAAAGCCCCTGTATGATTAAAATAGTTGACAGCGACACAAAGCATAAAGAACCGGAAACTTTAAAAATAATAAGCAGAAACAGCGTTATAAGCAATTACAGCTTTGAAAATTTCATCGTCGGCGAGTCAAACCAGTTTGCCTACGCAGCAAGCGTAGCCGTGGCGGAATCTCCGGGAATTGAATATAACCCTCTGTTTCTTTACGGAGATGTAGGTCTTGGCAAAACCCACCTTATGCACGCTATAGCAAACTTTATTTTAAAGCATAACCCTGAAAGCAAAATCGCCTACATACCCTGTGAAAAGTTTATGAACGAGCTTATAGGCTCTATAAGAAACAAAACAAACGAGCAGTTCAGAGAAAAATATAGAAATTTGGATGTTCTTCTTATAGACGATATTCAGTTTATAAACGGCAAGGACTCAACACAGGACGAGTTTTTCCACACCTTCAACACTCTCTATAACGACCAAAAGCAAATTATTATGGCAAGCGACCGCCACCCCAACGAAATAAAGGCTCTGACCGACAGACTCAGGTCAAGGTTTAAATCCGGTCTTTTGGTTGATATTAAGCCGCCGGATTTCGAAACCAGAACGGCTATTCTTCAGAAAAAAGCAGAGGAACTTAACGAAGATGTTCCCGATGATGTTCTTCAGTTTATTGCCCACAGCGTAAAGTCAAATATAAGAGAGCTTGAAGGGGCTTTTACGAGAGTTATGGCTTATAAAAAGCTTATAAACAAGCCTATTGATTTGGCGGCAGCCAAGGAAGCCTTAAACGACGTAAACGAAAATACAATTACACACGCCGAGCTGACTATTGAGAATGTTCAAAATATTGTCTGTGAAACCTACGGAATAACCGTGGATGACCTTGTAAGCAAAAAGAGAACAAAGCCCCTTTCCACATACAGACAAATTGCAGAATATCTTTGCCGAAAGTATGTAAGGAATGTAACACTTACGGAAATTGCGGCAAACTTCGGAGGGCAAAACCATACCTCCGTCAGAACCGCCGTGGATAAAATTCAAAGTCAGATTAAAGAGGATAAAAACGTGGCTCAGCTTGTGGAAGCGGTGGAATTAAAATTAATATTTTAGAAAAAATGCTTACATTTTTTCTAATTGTTTAAGGTAGAAACCATCAAGTTTTCCGCAAAATTGATGCTTCGCATCAATTTCACAGAAAAGTTTCTGTCCTCGGGCGAGCAAAGCTCGCCCTGCGGATTAAAGTCTGCGACGCTTAAATTAACTTAAATAGGTTGGCTACAGATTATAAGCTTTGTGGTTTTCTCTAAACCCTCAGAACCGAAAATCTTAGTTTTGCCCAGTCAAAGACTATGCGCATTTTTTGCTAACGCAAAAATACTTATGACCAACGGCGTTTATCAATGCCCCATTCAGTAAGGGTTCGCAACCCCTACTGAATGGAAAGTAAGTCCCCACTGCCTAAGAGGCAGGGACTTACTTTGTTGGTTATAATCGGCTTATCTTAATTTTAAAGTTTTCCACAAAAATGTGGAAAACTCTGTGTAAAACTCCGTGGTTTATCCACATAAATGTGTAAAACTTTTTCACTAAATGTGGTTTTTGTGGAAAAATCGGAAAGTTTTCCACATTTTTTAAACATACTTTTAAACATTGTTTATTTTTAAAAAAGCCGATGTTTAAAAGGTTTATGAGAGTTTTCAACAGGGTTTTGCACAAAACCAAATCCCCTACTACTGCTACTACTAATTATAATATAAAGATATTTACTCATATATTTAGCTTCCCTTTGAGGAGAGGTGTATTTTGACGTAAACACTGAAAAAAGAGGTGCAATTATGAAAATAAAAACAAACAAAGACAAGCTCTTATATTTTATAAACATAGCCAACAGAGCGGCTATATCAAAATCCACAATGAACATATTGGAATGTCTTCTTTTGACCGCCGATGAAAACGGTCTTAAGCTGACGTCAAACAATCTTGATATGGGTATAGAAACAGACTACTGTGAAGCTGAGGTAATCGAAGAGGGAAGAATTGCCCTTGACGGCAAGTTTTTCTCAGAGGTTGTAAGATCCGCCGCTTCACCGGAAATAACTATTGAAACCGATGAAAAGTTTATAACCACAATTAAGAGCGGAAAATCCGAAATAAAAATGGCAGGCAGAGACCCAGAGGTCTTTCCTCTTCTGCCGGAAATAAGCGACGATTTTTGCTATTCCATAGACGCAGCTGTTTTTAAGGATATGATAAAAAAGACAATTTTTGCAGCGGCTACCGAAAACATTAAACAGACCCTTACAGGTGAAAATGTGGAAATCAGCGACGACAGCATAACTCTGGCGGCTATTGACGGCTACAGAATTGCCGTAGGCGACAGCTCCCTTATTAAAGGCAACAACGACACCTTTTCCGTTATAGTTCCGAAAAGCTCTCTCAGTAAAATAGGAAAGCTTATTGCTGATGAAGAACAGATTGATATGTTTTTCACCGAAAACCATATGCTTGTTAAATTTAAAGACTGTTTTCTTTTGACAAGCCTTATAGAAGGGGAATTTTTGAAATACAAGCACTTTTTTACAGACGACTGCAAAACGAAGGTTGTTATTAAAAAAGATGAGATTTTAAGCTGTCTTGACAGAGTTCTGCTTATTTCAAAGGATATTAAAAAGTCTCCCGTTAAGGTTAAAATAGGCGAGGGAGGAATAGAGCTTACAAGCATAAGCGATGTTTTGGGAAGTATGTATGAATTTATTGACTGCGATGTTTCCGGCGATGAGCTGACAATAGGCTTTAACCCCCGTTATATGCAGGAAATTTTCAAAAACATAGATTCTGATGAAATAACGCTTGTTTTTAACTCCCCCTTAAGCCCCTGTATTATTACCGGAGAGGAAGGCTTTAAATATCTTTTGCTGCCGCTGAGGTTATGATAAAAGAGGTCGGTTTAAATGGACAGTATTATAGAAACTCTGTCTTTTAGATATTTCAGAAATCTTGAAGAAGCAAGTGTAAGCTTAAGCCCCGGCATAAATATTTTCTGCGGAAGCAACGGTATGGGCAAAACAAACATACTTGAATCCATATTTTTGTGTTCCACGGGAAGAAGCCACAGAACCCACAAAACCTCGTCTTTAATTAACTTTGACGAAAAAAATGCCAATGTGGTTTTGTGCTTAAACAATAAGGGCTATAAACAAAAAATAAACATAAGCTTAAGAGAAAACGAAAAGAAGGGCATAGCCTTAAACGGTGTTGCTTTAAAGAAAACAAGCGAGCTTTTCGGAGTTTTAAAGACAGTTATGTTTTCTCCCGAAGATATGGGGCTTGTAAACGGCGGGCCTAACTTCAGACGGCGTTTTATGGATATGGAGCTTTGCCAGCAGAGCAAGGTTTACTGTCATAATTTGGAGCAGTATTTTAAGGTTTTGAAGGAAAGAAATAATCTCTTGAAAAACGGCGGAAATTCAGTTAAAGACACTCTTTTTGTCTGGGACAGCCAGCTTGTTAATTACGGCAAAAAAATAATTAATTACAGAAAAAGCTTTATAGAAAAGATTTACCCTATTTGCAGCGGCTTTTATAACGAGCTGACATCGGGAAGAGAAAAGCTTGAGGTAATTTATAAGCCGGAAGCTGATGAAAACGAGCTTGAGGAAAAGATTAAAAACTCAATGCAGAGAGATATTTATTATAAAAAGACACACTGCGGCCCTCACAGAGACGACGTTATATTTAAAATAAACGGCTCAGACGCCAGGGGCTTCGGCTCACAGGGTCAAAAAAAATCCGTGTGTCTTGCTTTAAAGCTTTCGGAGGTAAAGCTTTTGAAGGACGAAACAGGCGAAATGCCCATTTTGCTGCTTGACGATGTATTAAGCGAGCTTGACACAGAGCGTCAAAGCTTTATTTTAAAGAGCCTTAAGGATATGCAGATTATTCTAAGCTGCACAGGTGCAGACTCCTTTATAAAAAATACAGCCGAAAAGGAAAAAACCAAGATTTTTTTTGTAAAAAACGGAAAAATCACTGTTAATAATTGAAAAAATGTGTTATAATAATAATGATATGTTTTAGTAAATATTTTTTATTCAGATTATTCGGAGAGGATTGTTTTTATGAGTAATGAAGTAAATAACAGCGGATATGATGAAAATCAAATACAGATTTTGGAAGGTCTTGAAGCGGTCAGAGTAAGACCGGGTATGTATATAGGTTCTACCTCTATCAGAGGGCTTCACCACCTTGTTTATGAAATTGTGGATAACGCTGTTGACGAGGCTCTTGCCGGATATTGTAAAAATATAGAAATCACCCTTAACAAAGACGGCTCAGTCACTGTTAAGGACGACGGAAGAGGCATCCCCGTAGGTATTCACCCTACAGCTGGAATACCTGCCGTTGAGGTAGTTTTTACAATACTCCATGCCGGGGGCAAATTCGGCGGCGGAGGGTATAAGGTTTCCGGCGGTCTTCACGGTGTAGGCGCTTCCGTTGTAAACGCTTTGTCAAATGAACTTAACGTTAAGATATACCACAACGGACAAATTTATTCACAGGATTATCAAAAAGGCGAGCCCATAAACAAGCTGACTGTAATCGGCGACTGCGACGAAAGCTTAACAGGGTCTGAAATTACGTTTTTGCCCGACGATACGATTTTTGAAGAAACATATTTTGACTATGATGTTTTAAAAGAGCATTTTCAGGAAACAGCCTTTCTTACAAAGGGCTTAAGAATTGATTTTAAAGACAACAGAGAAGAAGAACAAAAAAACGATGTCTTTTGTTATGAGGGAGGAATTAAGGAGTTTGTAGCAAACATAAATGCTTCAAAAACTCCCGTTTATGATGAAATTTTTTACTGCGAGGGAACAAAGGACGATATAGTTGTTGAAGTGGCTTTTCAGCACAACGACGGCTATTTGGAAAGCAATTATTCCTATGTAAACAACATAAACACAATAGACGGCGGTACTCACGTAGCGGGCTTCAGAACAGGTCTTACAAAAACATTTAACGATTACTGCAGAAGGTTCGGTCTTTTAAAGGACAACGACAAAAACCTTACAGGCGAGGATATAAGAGAGGGTATGGTTTCCGTTATATCCGTTAAAATAGGCGACCCTCAGTTTGAAGGTCAGACTAAGGGAAAGCTGGGCACCTCAGAAGCAAAAAATGCCGTTGACAGCGTTCTTTCCGAAAAGCTGGGCTACTTCCTTGAGGAAAAGCCTGCCGTTGCTAAGGCTATTTTCGACAAGGCTATGCTTGCTTCCCATGCAAGAGACGCTGCTAAAAAGGCAAGAGAGCTTGTAAGAAGAAAGTCCGTTCTTGAAACAACGAGACTTCCCGGCAAGCTTTCGGACTGCTCCGAAAAAGATCCCGAAAAGTGTGAAATCTATATTGTAGAGGGTAACTCCGCCGGAGGCTCAGCCGTTGACGCCAGAACCAGCAGCACACAGGCTATTCTTCCCCTAAGGGGTAAAATACTCAATGTTGAAAAGGCACGTCTTGACAGAGTTTTGAGAAATGAAGAAATCAAGTCTATGATTACCGCTTTCGGTACGGGTATTCATGATGAGTTCGATATTACAAAGCTTCGTTATCATAAAATAATTATTATGACCGATGCGGATGTAGACGGCGCACATATTACAACTCTTCTTCTTACCTTTATTTTCCGTTTTATGAAGCCCCTTATAGAGGACGGCTATGTTTATTTGGCTAAGCCCCCTCTTTATAAAATCGAAAAGGGAAGTAAAAAGCTTTACGCCTACAGCGATGAGGAAAGAGACGATATTTTAAGAAATATGGATACTAAGGGTATGAAGCCCATTCAGAGATATAAGGGCTTAGGTGAAATGGACCCCGAGCAGCTTTGGGAAACTACAATGGACCCTGAAAAGAGAACGCTTATTAGGGTAAATATGGACGACGCAAGAAAAGCGGACGAAATTTTCTCGACACTTATGGGAGACAACGTTGAACCCAGAAAAGAATTTATAAGGCAAAACGCTAAGTTTGTAACCAATCTTGACATTTAAAGAGAACAGCAGGTGAACATATGGACGAAAATGTAAATAACAACGATAAAATTTTAGATGTTGAAATAGTCAGCAAGATGAAAACATCTTATATAGACTATGCAATGAGTGTAATCGTTGCAAGAGCCTTGCCCGATGTCAGAGACGGTTTAAAGCCTGTTCACAGACGTATTCTCCACTCTATGAACGAACTGAATATGGGACCTAATTCGGCTCATAAAAAGTCGGCGCGTATCGTCGGCGATACAATGGGTAAATATCACCCCCACGGCGACGCTTCCATTTATGACGCTTTGGTAAGAATGGGTCAGAGCTTCTCTATGAGATACCCTCTTATTGACGGTCACGGAAACTTCGGTAACATAGATGGCTATCAGGCAGCGGCAATGAGATATACGGAAGCAAGGCTTTCAAAAATTGCCCTTGAAATGCTTGCTGATATTGATGAAAAAACCGTTGATTTTGTGGATAACTATGACGGTGAGCTGAGAGAGCCTTCCGTTCTGCCTTCAAGATTTCCCAATCTTTTGGTAAATGGCTCTTCGGGTATTGCCGTAGGTATGGCTACAAACATACCTCCTCATAATTTGAGCGAGGTTATTGACGGGCTTGACCTTATTATAGATAATAAAATTCAGGATAAGGATACGGATATAAGAGACATTATTTCAGTAATCAAAGGTCCTGACTTCCCCACGGGAGCTTGTATTTTAGGAAAAAACGGCATTAAACAGGCTTATTTAACCGGCAGGGGCAAAATTCAAATGAGGTCTGCCTGTGAAATAGAAACACTTCCCAGCGGCAGACAGAGAATTATTGTTACCGAAATTCCTTATCAGGTAAATAAGGCAAGAATGATTGAAAAAATCGCCGATCTTGTTAAGGAAAAGAAAATAGAGGGCATAGCCGACTTAAACGATGCTTCCGGACGTGAGGACGGAATTAAAATTGTTATTGACTGTAAGAGAGACGCCAATGCCAACGTTATTCTCAATAGACTTTACAAATATTCACAGCTTCAGGAGGCTTATTCCATAAACTTTTTGGCTATTGCCGACGGCGAGCCCAAAACATTAAATATAAAAGAGCTTCTGACGTATTATCTTGACTTTCAAGAGGATTTTGTAAGAAGAAGAACACAGAGAGACCTTGACAAGGCTCAGAAGAGAGCCCATATTTTAGAGGGCTATTTAAAGGCTATCGACAATATCGACGAGGTTATTAACATCATCAGAACCTCTAAGAGCATAGACGAGGAAAGAACGAGACTTATGACAACCTTCGGCTTTAGTGAAGAGCAGGTTAAAGCCATTGTTGAAATGCGTCTCCGCAGTCTGAGAGGTCTTGAAAGAGAAAAAATACTTGACGAGCTTCATAAGCTTGAAAAGCTTATTGCCGAGCTTATGGAAATTCTCGGCGATGAAAAAATTCTCTTAGGCGTTTTGAAGAAGGAATTTCTCGAAATCAAAGAAAAATACGGCGACGAGAGAAGAACCAAGATTATAGACGACCCCGGTGAAATAGACCTTGAGGACCTTATACACGATGATATGTGTGTAATAACAATGACCTATTTCAACTATGCTAAGCGCTGTCCACTTTCCACCTATAAGAGCCAAAGAAGAGGGGGAAAGGGTATAATGGGTATGCAGACACGAGAGGACGATATTGTTAGAGGTATGTTCCTTGCGTCAAACCATACTACAATACTTTTCTTCACAAACAAGGGCAAGGTTTATAAGCTTAAAACCTATGAAATTCCCGAAGCAGGCAGAAACGCCAAGGGAACGCCTATTGTGAATATGCTGCCTATTGAAAGCGATGAAAAGGTTACGGCTATCCTTACTTCAAAGGAATATGACGAAAACAGCTACTTCACTATGATAACCAAGCATGGCACAATTAAGAGAGTTAAATCAGAAGCCTTTAAGAATATAAGAAAAGGCGGTTTAATAGCTATAAGTCTTCACGAAAATGACAGGCTTGCTTCAGTAATTAAAACCGACGGAAACAAAGATCTTATAGTAGCTACAAATCAGGGTATGGCTATTAGGTTTAACGAAAATGACTGCCGTGATATGGGCAGAAGCGCAGCCGGTGTAAGAGCAATTAAGCTCAGAGAAAATGACTTTGTTGTGGGTATGGAAGCTGTTGAAGAAGGTAAAAAGCTTCTTTTGGTTTCCGAAAAGGGTTACGGTAAATGTACTCTTCCCTCAGAGTTTAAGCGTCAGTCAAGAGGCGGTATGGGCTTAAAGGCTTACAGAATTATTCCCAAGACCGGAAATATCGCCGGAATAGTTATGGTTAATGAAAATGAAGAGCTTATGATAGTTAATTCAGAGGGAGTTATTATCAGAATTAAGGTTAAGGATATTTCAACCATAAGCAGAAATACTTCAGGTGTTAAGCTTATTGATGTAGGTGAAAACGTAACTGTTATGTCAATAGCCAAAATAGCCGAGGACGCTTTGGAAGAAAGTGACGAAGAAGTAACCGAAGAAACTGACATTGAAGCAGAAGTATCCGAAACAGAACCTGAAAACGAATAAAAATATTCAGAGGGAAGCTTTTAATGGGCTTCTCTCTTTTTATGTAAAAAATATTATCATTTTATGAAAACTTACATTTTTTTATTGCATTTTAATAAATTTAAGATATAATAGTTTGTGAGAAAAGAAAGATAAGAGGTTTTTAATATGATGAAAAAAATAATTTTTTCGGTTTTGTTTTGTTTGATGGTGTGTGTACCGGTCAGTGCCGAGGAATATGCTCAGTATACCGACCCGGGAATAAGCTATAATACACAATATGCAGAGGTAAGCGTTAAATTTCCGAACGGAGTAACAACAAACACTGTCTACTGCAACGGCAGACTTTGTGTAGCACTTGACGAAGGCTTGGAGCTTATGGGGGCGGAAATGACACAGCTTAATTTTGTCTACAGAATTGCGGTAGGAAACAGCTTTATTTTTTTAAGCACTGAAGCCAAAAGCAACAGACCGGGCATTGTTACATATAATAATGAGTCTTATATTTCACTTTATGAGCTTATAACTCCTTTCGGCTATGAAATGATTGTTGATTCAAACTGCACATATGCCACAGTTATAAAATATAATTCAAGTGTTTTGGCTAATACAACAGCCGGGGGAGAAAACAGCGCTTACATACGTCTTGAGGATATAGCCGCCGATGGAATGAAGCCCGACGGAACGGCTAAATATTCCGTTTCAATGCTTGAAAAGCTTAAGTATACCGGCGAATATCTCTATTTAAACGGTCAGGAATATTATATTGCATGGATTCCCGTTTATACCTGCCCGAGCCTAAATTATACCAATGACGTTTCTGTTTATTATAATCTTTATAATTCATATTTTCTCTATGTTTTGGATTATATGACAGACCATAACGGACATTTGGGACTGCATGGATATACTCACCAGTATGGAAACGAAGAAAGCGGCGACGGCTATGAATGGGGTGAGGCAACTCCTTATACCGAGGAAGAACAGCAACAAAGAATGATTTTGGCTAAGCAGTCTGCGGCAAAGTTAGGCTATGAGCCTGAGTTTTTTGAATTTCCTCATTACGGAGCTACTGACAGTCAGCTTAAAATGGCGGAAAATTACTTTGATGTAATATATCAGTATTACCCTGATAACTCTTTAATTTATGAGATTGTCACAACCGCAAGATCCGGAAAAAATGTTTTTTATGTTCCCACTCTGGCAGGGTATGTAAGATATAAAAGAGATGATTCTATTTATGGAAACATAGATACCTGTGTCAATAACGGCTATGTTTTGAGTATGTATTTTCATCCGGTTATAGATGAAGATAATATTTTTATTTCCGAATATAATAATGTAAGATATTGGTGTTATGAAAATGAAGCGGCTCTGCCTGCCATATTAAATTATATCAGAAACTACGACTATAACTTCAGAAGTTTTAACTAATTGTTCCACGTGAAACGCTTGTATGTCTGCCAAAGGTAGACGTACAAGCGTTATTTTATACTATATATTTATTTTCATTAAGAACCTTTATTGCCTTGTTAAAACTTTTTTCTTTAACAAAAACATAGTCCGTATTATATGTTGAAACAACGAAAATACCTATTTTATTTTCAGCCAGTATTTTTGAAATATGGGCTATTATGCCCAAAAGAGAAAAATCCAAAACACCCTCAATTCTGAAGGCTTTCCAGCCGTCGTCTCTTTTTGTTGTTTCAATATTCATTTCTTCTATATTTTCGGTTTTGCAAACAAGAGATATTTCTTCATCCGTAACGGAAACAAAAGTAAATTTTTCATCTAAGTCAATATCATTTATATTACTGACCTTGCAGATTGAAAAGCTCCCTTCTATAATCTTTAGTTTTAACTTCATAAGCTTACTCCTTAACCTCAAATTTTTGAAGTCTCTGTTTATATTCCTCATTTACATAAGCCTTTATAAATGTTCCGTCCTGTCTGTGGCTGCTTTCAACAATCTCACAGTTTTTATACACATTGTTTAAAAGATTTCCTTCACTATATGGTATAAGTGCATTAACCTCTGTTTTAAATGACTTAACAATTTTTTCAACTGTATCAAGAAGTGTGTCAATACCTTTTTTATATTTAGCGGAGATTTGCAAAACATATTCTGCGTTATGGTCTGAGGGCAGGGGAGTAACAATATCCTTGTCCGTCTTATTAAACACAGTAATTATAGGCACGTCCTTAACCTTCAGTTCATCAAGCAGGCTGTAAACCACCTTCATCTGCTCACCGCAGTTTGGGTTTGAAGCGTCCGCAACATGTATCAAAATATCCGCATACTTAACCTCTTCAAGGGTAGACCTGAATGCCTTTATAAGTCCGTGGGGCAGCTTATTTATAAAGCCTACTGTGTCCGTAAACATATATTCAAGCCTTGATTCCTCTGTGGGCTTAATTTTTCGTGTAGTAGTGTCAAGAGTAGCAAAAAGCTTGTTTTCACATAGAACGTCAGACCCTGTCAAGGCATTCATAAGAGTAGATTTTCCCGCATTTGTATAACCTATTAAAGCAATTATGGGCGTATGAGACTTAAGTCTTTTTTCTCTTATGACGCTTCTGTGCTCTTCAATTTCCTTAAGGCTTTTGTTAAGCTCACTTATTCTGTCAGCAATTCTTCTTCTGTCTGTTTCAAGCTTTTTTTCACCGGGACCTCTTGTGCCTATGCCGCCGCCGAGACGTGACATCTCTCTGCCTCTGCCTGTTAAATGTGATGATTTATATCTGAGCTGGGCTAATTCTACCTGAACCTTACCCTCTGCGGAAACAGCGTGCTTTGCAAATATATCCAAAATCAAAAGGGTTCTGTCCATAATTTTAAGCCCAGTGTTCTTTTCGAGATAGTCTGTCTGTGAAGGGTTTAACTCATCGTCGCAGATTACTGCGTCTGCTTCTAAAGTCTCGCAGTAATACTTTAACTCTTCTGTTTTGCCCTTTCCAAAATACATTGAACGGCTTGGGGCTTCTCTTTTCTGAATCATTCTGCCCACAACCTCTGCTCCGGCTGTTTCAGCCAAATCCTGAAGCTCGTCAAGACATTCGTCTACACTTTGATTTCCGTTCTCGAAGTCTACGGCAATCAAAACCACTCTTTCGGCTTTTTCATTGTTGTCATAAAGTTTATTTTCCATAATAATTTTCACCTGTTTATAGTTTCTTTATTTAAAAACGGGAGCTGTTTTTATTTTTAACAGCTCCCGGAAATATTATGTTTTAATCTTCTTTATTGCAGAGCATTTTATAAAGCTTAATATATTCCTGTGCGGAAACATCCCATGAGAAACGTGTGTTAATAGCGTTCTTCATAATCTGTGTCCACTGCTCTTTGTCTTCATAAAGTCTGAGAGCTTCGTTTATGCCCCACATAAGACCGCTGCCTAAGAAATCCTGGAACTTGAAGCCGTTGCCCTTGCCTGTTTCCGGGTTATAGTGTTCAACTGTGTCTACCAAACCGCCGGTTGTTCTTACAACGGGAATTGTTCCGTAGCTCATAGCGAAAAGCTGACCTAAGCCGCAGGGTTCGAAAAGTGAAGGCATAAGGAAAATATCAGAGCCTGCATAAATTTTTTGAGCAAGTGTATCGTTAAAGGTAATGTTAGCGGAAACCTTCTTGGGATACCATGACTGAAGCTCTCTGAAGCGGTATTCGAAATAGCTGTTGCCTGTTCCCAAAATTACAAGCTGAACGTCCTTTGAAAGAAGCTCGCCGGCAATATCCAAAAGAAGGTTTATACCCTTCTGATCGGCAAGACGTGAAATAATTGAAATCATAGGAACGTCGCATACAGGCAGACCTAATTCCTCCTGAAGCTTAAACTTGTTTTCCTTCTTCTTTTCAATTGAATTTACGTCATAATTTACGAAAATCTTTTTGCTTGTAGCAGGATTGTTTTCTTCATAATCAATACCGTTTACAATTCCGTAAAGAACGTTGTCTCTGCTTCTCATAACGCCGTCAAGCTGATAGCCGTATTCGGGACGCTTAACCTCTTCTGCATATGTGTTTGAAACAGTGTTTATAGCGTCGGCATAAACAAGTCCGCCCTTCATAAGGTTTACTGTGCCGTAAAATTCAAGTTTGTCAGAGGTCAAATATCCGTAGTCAAGCTCCATAAGCGAAAGACAGCTTGAGGGAAATACGCCTTGATACTGTAAATTGTGGATAGTATAAAGGGACTTAATATTCTGATAGAAGCTTATCTTTGAATATTTGTCTTTAAGATAAAGGCTTACAAGACCTGTCTGCCAGTCGTTTGTGTGAATTACATCGGGAATAAAATCGATGTAGTTAATCATTTCCAAAGCTGCCTTTGAGAAGAAAGTAAATCTCTCACAGTCGTCGCCGTAGCCGTAATAACCGTCTCTGTTGCCGAAGTAGAAATCATTGCCTATCATATAGGTAGGAACGTCTGCCTTAAGCTTGAAAATGTCGGCGTACTGAACTCTCCAGTCAAGAGTTACGTCATAGCCCGTTATATATTCAGCGGAATCAACATATTCCTGCTTTACAGACTTATATTTAGGAAATACTACGCAAATCTCAACCCCCGCATTTTGTAATGCCTTCGGAAGTGAACCTGTTACATCGCCGAGACCGCCGCTTTTGGCAAAGGGCGATACCTCAGACGCTACCATTAAAACCTTCAATGACATAAAAATACCTCCTTTGTGTAAGAATATATTATCACAAATTTGTGAAATAATATTTTGATTTTATCCTTGCATTCTTATTTATATTATACTACAATATATATAAAAATGAAAGACATATTATTAAATTTTTGGAGGTTTTTTTTATGAGCAGCAAAGTTATTTTAAGAAAAGACGTAAAAGAAGAGGATAAGTGGAAAATATGTGATTTATTTAAAAGCGATGAAGCATGGGAAGAGGAGTTTAAGCAGTGTGAGGATTTAATTCCGCAGCTTGCAGCCTACAAGGGTAAGCTTAATGTGAGCAATATGTTTGAAATTTTCGAAGCAGACGAAAAGGTAAGCAGACTTGTTGACAGGCTTTATGTTTATGCAAACTTAAGAAATCACGAGGATACCGAAAATAATTTCTATCAAGGTTTATGCGGAAAGGCTAATACTCTGATAGTTAAATACAGCTCTGCCTGTGCATTTATTGAGCCTGAAATTTTGGCTTTAAATGAGGACGAGGTCAGAGCAGCTGCAGAAGGCTCTGTATATAAGCACTATATCTTAAATCTACTCAGAAACAAAGAGCATATTTTAGACACAGATAAAGAAGAAATGCTTGCCGGAATTTATGAGCTTGCGTCTGCTCCCGACGATATTTTTTCTATGATTAATAATGCGGATATTCGCTTTGATGATATTAAGGACGGAAAAGGCAAAACCCTCAGCCTGACTCATGGAAAATATCAGTCATATCTCGAAAGCAGCGACAGGGTTTTGAGAAAGAATGCATTTAAGAGCTATTATAAAAGCTTTTACGGCTTGAAAAATACCATTTCTTCCACATACAGTGCAAGTGTAAAGAAGGACATTTATTTAAGCAATGTGAGAAACTATAAAAACTCCCTTGAAAGCTGTCTTTACGGCGATAATATTCCTCTTGAGGTCTATTATAATTTGGTTAAAACAGTAAATGAATATCTGCCTTTGCTTCAGAGATATGTTAAAATAAGAAAGGACAGGCTCGGAGTTGATAAACTTCATTTTTACGACCTTTACACACCTATTGTTGAAAATGTGGATTTAAAGATAGATTTTGAAGAGGCAAAGAAAACAGTGGTTGAAGCCCTGAAGCCTTTGGGTGAGGAATATATAAATATTTTCAAAGGTGGTCTCGAAGGCGGCTGGATTGACAAGTACGAAAATAAGGGTAAGAGAAGCGGAGCATACAGCTGGGGTACTTACGGAACACATCCCTACATTCTTATGAATTATGACGGAAACTATAATTCAATGTTTACACTTGCTCACGAAATGGGACACTCAATGCATAGTTATTATACTTGGAATAATCAGCCCTATGTTTATGGAAACTATACTATTTTCGTAGCTGAAGTGGCTTCAACCGTAAACGAAGCCCTGCTTATGAAGTATCTTCTTTCTAAGGAGACAGATAAAATAAAGAGAGCCTATCTTATTAATTATTTCTTAGAGCAGTTTAGAGGAACTCTTTTCAGACAGACAATGTTTGCGGAGTTTGAGCTTAAGGCTCACGAAATGGCTGAAAGGGGAGAAGCACTGACTTTTGAAAGTCTCACAGAAGTTTATAAACAGCTTAATATTAAATATTTCGGCGAAGGAATTGTTTTGGACGATGAAATCTGCTACGAGTGGATGAGAATACCTCATTTTTATACTGCTTTTTATGTATATCAGTATGCAACGGGATTTTCCTGTGCAATGGCTCTGTCTGAGAAGATACTTAATGAAAACGGTGCTGAAAACTATATTAAGTTTTTGAAGGGTGGAAGCTCAGAATTTTCCATTGACTTGCTTAAGATAGCCGGAGTTGATATAAGCAAGCCCGAGCCTGTGGTTGACGCATTAAAAGTTTTTGAAGAATTATTAAAACAAATGGAATCTTTGGAATAATGACTTGTAATTGTCTCAAAAAAATTATATAATAGGTTTAATAAATATTCTCAGGAGGAAAAAGAAATGAACAAGCATGATTTTATTAACTTTATGTACGGAGCGGGAGTTTTGACATTCGGCGACTTTACACTTAAAAGCGGTAGAAAAGCACCTTATTTTGTAAATACGGGAAATTATAAAACAGGTGAGCAGATTGCTAAGTTAGGGGAATTTTATGCAGACTGTATTATTGAAGCGGGAGTTAAGCCCGATGTACTTTACGGACCTGCTTACAAGGGTATTCCTCTTTGTGTTGCCACAGCTATTGCGCTTGCTAAGAAGGGCATTAATGTTGACTACTGCTTTAACAGAAAAGAAGCAAAGGATCACGGCGAAGGGGGAGTTATTGTAGGTCATCAGCTTAAGGACGGCGACAAGGTTCTTATTATAGAAGATGTTATTACTGCCGGAACTGCTGTTAGAGAAAGTCTTTCCATTATTAACGATATAGCCAAAGTTGATATTATGGACGTAGTTATTTCTATAGACAGAATGGAAAAGGGCAAGGTAGGCGATAAGTCTGCAATTCAAGAGGTTAAGGATGAGTTCGGAATTAATGTTTATAATATTGCTTCTGTTGTGGATATTATCGAAGCTATTAAAGAGGGCAAGCTGCCTGTAGACAGTGAATATCTTGATAAGATGATTGAATATAGAAAGCTTTACGGTGTGGAATAATTTACACTTGAAAATTGTTCCACGTGGAACAATTTTAATATAAAATAGTAGGGGCAGGGCTTGCTCTGCCCGTTTGTTTTGATTTAGAAAGGAATGTAATTTGTATGGCAAAGATTTATGCTTTGGCAAATCAAAAGGGCGGCGTAGGCAAAACCACCACTGTTATAAACTTAGCTGCATATTTAGCCGAAGCAGGTAAAAAGGTTCTGATAATAGACTCAGATCCACAGGGAAATTCCACAAGCGGCTACGGAATAGAAAAGACGGATATAAAAAGCTCTTACTATACTCTTTTGACAGGAGAGTCAAGTTTTGAAGAGACGGTTATAAAAGCAGAATGTATTGAAAATATAGATATACTTCCGGCAAACAGAGAGCTTGCCGGGGCTGAAATTGAGCTTATAAACTTTTCGAGAAAGGAATACCTGCTTAAGGATATTCTTGACGTGCTTAAAAGCAATTATGACTACATAATTATTGACTGTCCGCCGTCTCTTAATATTTTGACACTTAACGCTTTGACTGCGGCTGATGGTGTTTTGGTGCCCTTACAGTGTGAATATTACGCTATGGAGGGTTTGACAGATCTCTTATATACTATAAGTCTAGTTAAGAAAAAGCTTAATAAGGAGCTTAAGGTCGAAGGGGTTATATTTACTATGTATGATTCCAGAACAAATCTTTCGGCTCAGGTTGTAGACGAGGTTAAAAACGTTTTGGATAAGGAATCACTTAAGACAATTATTCCCAGAAACATAAGACTAAGCGAAGCTCCCAGCCACGGAGTTCCCATAAACATATATGATAAAAATTCAAAGGGTGCATTGGCATATGAAAGACTTGCGGAAGAAATTTTGAAAAGGGGTGAATAATAATGGCAGAATTTAAGCACGGCTTAGGCAGAGGGTTTAACCCCAGGGGCTTAAGCGCATTAATAGATACGGGAAGCGACGACGAAAAGCAAATAAACAGACCAGAGGGCAGCGTTGTGGAGGTTGATATAATGAAAATTCAGCCTAACAGAACACAGCCCAGAAGAAAATTTTACAATGAAAGTATTGAAGAACTTGCGGTGAGCATTAAAGAGGTGGGGATTATTCAGCCTCTTATAGTGACCAAAATCGGAGAGTTCTATGAAATAGTTGCCGGTGAAAGAAGATATAGAGCCGCAAGGATAGCAGGGTTTCAGAAAGTGCCTGTAATAGTGAGAGAATACAGCGAGCTGGAAGCACTTCAGACTGCATTAATCGAAAATATTCAGAGAGAGGACTTAAATCCCGTTGACGAAGCTGCTACATATAAAAGATTTAATGAGGAGTTTTCACTTTCACAGGAGGATATAGCCAAAAAGGTAGGCAAAAGCAGATCTTCTGTTGCCAATTCAATGCGTCTTTTAAAGCTTGATGAGGTTGTTCTGAATATGCTTAAGGAGGAAACACTGACTGTGGGTCACTGCAAGGCTCTTTTGGGCATAGAAAATAACGAGGTTCAAAGAAAGCTTGCTGAAATGATAGTTAAGGAATGCTTATCGGTCAGACAGACCGAAAAGCTTGTAAACAAGGCTTTGCAAAACCCCGGTGAAGAGATCGAAAACAAAGAAGAACAAGCTGATAAGTCCGATATTCACCGCTATGATTATTTTGAAAAGCAGATTTCCGCAATCGTAGGCTCAAAGGTAAAGGTTAAGGACAGCGGAAAAATTAAAAAGGTAGTTTTTGAATTTTATTCAGATGATGAAATTGACGGCTTTTTGGGGCTTATTAAAAATGCCGCCGTAACGGAGGATAATAACTGATGGAAGAGTATGTTTTAAGTCTTGTTGAAAACCCTTTGGCAGTTTTAATAGCTTTCGGGATTTTAGGGGCAGTGTGTCTTATTTTGTTTATTTGGAATATCTGCCTGACCTCAAGACAGGGTAAAATGGCCGATGAAGTAGAAGAGTTTATGGGCTCGGACTTTGCTGGGCTTAATTTGGAAAAAATGTTTGTTGACTTTATTAAGCAGAGCAGAACCGTTGACAAACAGGAACAGGAAATACTGGCAAAAATGAGTGAGGTTGAAGAAAGGCTTACCTACATAATTCAGAGAGTGGGAGTTGTCAGATACAATCCCTTTCCGGAAGTTGGCGGGGATATGTCTTTTTCAATTGCACTTTTGGACAACACCTACAGCGGCTTTGTAATTACGGGAATTTATACCCGTCAGGGCAGCTTTACATATCTTAAGCCTGTGAGAAAAGGAAAAGGAGACGAAAAAGACTCAAGATACAGACTTTCTAAGGAAGAAATGGATGCGGTTGACAGGGCAATAGCTTCACACTAAAAAGAGAGGTGCAACATGATTAAATATTTTGTTACCGATTTAGACAGCACATTTTTAAGAGTGGATAAAAGCATTCCCGAGGAAAATATAGAAGCAATTAAAGAAGCAAGAGATGCAGACATAAACGTGATTATATCAAGCGGAAGGTCAAATATGTCTCTTGATATATTTGCAAAAAATTTAGGGCTTGACTATGAGGGCAACTACATAATTGCCTATAACGGCTGTCGAATTTACGAAGCAAAGAGCAAAAAGGTTTTGACAGAAAATCTATTAGATGGTGAGACAGCAAGGGCTGTTGCGGGCATAGTCTGCAAAAGAGTGCCCAATACACTGTGCTATGCTGACAGTAAGCTATATACCCAAAACATAACTCCTATCACAAAGCGTTATGCCTTTAATTCATCCCTGATTTTAAATCAGGTTGACGACTTAAGAGACGTTATGACAGGTGATATTCAAAAAATAATTATGATAGGTGATCACAATGACCTTTATAAGGCATATGAAGAAGTTATTGAAAAGCTTGGCAAGGACATAAATGCCGAAACATACTTTTCCTCAGTAGACTTATTTGAATTTGCGGCTAAGGGCAAAAGCAAGGGTACGGCAATAAAAGAGCTGGCTGAAATATTAGGCGAGCCGCTGTCTGCCTTCGCTGCAATAGGCGACAATGAAAACGACATTGAAATGATAGAAGCTGCCGGCTTCGGCATAGCAGTAGCCAACGCAATAGACGGATGCAAAGAAAAAGCCGACTATGTCACAGAGCTTGACTGCGACAACGGCGGCTTTGCGGAGGGCTTAAGATATGTAATAAGGAAACGCTGATAAGTCACCGTTTCCCAAAACCGGCATACCGGGGGAAGCTGCCGGTTTAATTATAAGCAAACCGAAAAATATTTTTTTCAACTCACTTATAATAATATTATTAACACTAAAGTAAAAAATATACATAAAAAATAAAAACACCGAAAGAAAATTTTCTGACGGTGTTTTTCTATGTGTTTATTTCTTTTTCTTGTTCTTGTCAGCGGCTTTTTCTGCCTTTTCTCTTGCCTTGGCAGCCTGCTTTTTGGCTTTCTGTTCCTGTTTCATTTCAGCAGCGGATTTAAGACCTGCTATAGAAACTATATAAAGCCCTGCAATTTCAGCCTTGACGTTTTTCTTAATGGGAATAGCATTGTAAACATTCTTTTCAGTAATAAGAGTTACAATCTGTGGACCGATCTTTGCCTGAACAAAATACATTTTCATCTGCTTGCCCAGCTTCGGCATCTGCTCCATAACTACCTTCGGCAAATTAACATTAGAAGGCTTGTCGTGCTTCTTGCTTATAACATAGATTGTTACCTGCTGTTTCATTTTATTGATTTGGGTCTGCTGAGTGTCATATTTGTTTGAAGCCCAGCGGCTTAAGAAAAACAGAGCCGCAATTGCAGCGACCAATACCACAACCAAAATTAAGGTTATGTCTGTTCCCGAAAGATGAAAACCGCCGCTTTTTGCCGCTTCTGTAGTAACTTCGCTTACTGTTTCCACAGCGTCGGCAAGGCTGCCGTTTAAAAAATAAAATATGTTAGTCATTCTTTTTTCTCCTTCGTTAAGTGCGTTTTAAAAAATATCTGAAAGTATGTTAATTGCTCTGTCTGCTATAATAACCTCGCCGTGTTCTCTTATGTAGGCTGATGAAACTGAATTTGATATGTCTTTTCTGCCGTATTCGGAAAGGGCAGCTTCCAAATAATCCGTTTTAAGCTCATTTTCGGCTTTTCTTCGTTTAAGCAGCAGATAAAAGCTGTCTTTAAGCTTAAGAAGTGAGCTTTCACCTTCAAAGCCCGACTTAATTCTTTTAGAAGCAGATGAAGCTTCGTCCATAGAATTAAAAACAAAAACGCTGTATTTTGCGTCCTTTCGGTTTATGTGAGGAGCAGCTTCCTCTCTCAGCTCCAAAAAAGAACCCTGCCTAAATCTGCCTGTTTTCAGAGTTTCGGGCAAAAAGTCAAAACCGCTGTTTAAGGACTTGTCACTGTCAACCTTTGAAATTAAAATCATAATCCCGTCATTCATTGGCATAGCTTCTATCATAAAGGGGTTAGCTTCGGGCTTTAGATTAAAGTTTTTAACAGCCTTGTCTAACATTTCCTTAAAAAGCTGAGACGTTTTTTCGTTTTGTTGCGTTAAGTCACTTAAATTTAGGTTTCTGCTTATTAAATCGGATTTTGTGAGTATAAATTTAATTTGGGTATCGCTGATTTTTTCCATCTTCATAAAAATTCACATCCTTTATAAACAGTATAAAGCTTTTTTGCCCGATTGTAAAGTGGTAAAACTTTATTGTAAGCTCTCTTTCATAACGTCCTGCATATCATAAAGCCCGGGGGCTTTGCCAGCGGAAAACTTAGCCGCCTTAACTGCGCCTACGGCAAAAACCTCTTTAGACTGTGCCGAATGGTTTATTTCAATAACTTCATTTCTTCCGGCAAACATAACCGAGTGTTCCCCTACGATAGTTCCGCCTCTCATAGCCGAAATGCCTATTTCACTGCGGTCTCTCTGTTTTCTTACAGTGCTTCTGTCATAGACATAGTCAAATTTGCTGTTCATACTTTCGTTTATGCTGTCGGCAAGCAAAATAGCCGTTCCGCTGGGTGCGTCAAGCTTAAGATTATGGTGCTTTTCCAAAATTTCAATATCAAAGCCCGCTTCGTCCAAAATAGGAGCATATTTCTTTAAAATAGAACAGATTAAGTTTATGCCTATGCTCATATTGGCGGATCTGAAAAGAGGTATTTTAGCCGAAACTTCTTTTATAAGGGAAAGAGTATTGTCGCTTAAGCCCGTTGTGCAAATGACAGCGGCGATATTTTTCTTAACTGCATATTTAACAACGCTGTCAACAGCCGAGGCAGTGGAAAAGTCGATTATAACATCGGCGTCAACATTGCAAAGGTTAATGTCGGTAAAAGTTGGAAAAGGAGCATTGCTTTCCACAACGTCAACTCCTGCCGCAATTTCACAGTCCTTATCCTTAGAAACTATATCGCAGATAACTCTACCCATATGTCCGTTATATCCGTGCATTATAATTTTTGTCATAAGTAATTACCTCTTTTTAGAAAAGCTCCGATTTAATAATGCTGTATCTTATCATAACAAGCTCCATAGGCTCGCTTTTGCCCATATATCTTTTTCTCATAACCCCGTCTTTAATCATTCCGGCTTTCATAAGAACCTTTCCGGCAGCGGGGTTTTCAGCCAGATACTGGGCTTCCACCACATAAAAGCCTACCTTGTTAAGAAGAAAGTTTAAAACCTCTTTAAGGGCTTCTGTGGCGTAGCCGTTGTTCCACCATTTTGAACCTATGCAGAAGGCAACCTGACACAGCTGCTGACCGGCGTTTTTGGAAACAACCTCAATGTTGCCTATAAGCTCCCCTGTTTCCTTAATTTCTATACCCCAGTTATAGCCCAATGGTCTTGAATAGCCTTCCACCCATTTGTGAATAACGGCTCTTGTCTCCTTGAGGTTTTTGTGAGCAGGCCATGACAAATAAGCGGTTGTTTTTTCGTCAGACGCCCAGTTTGAAAGCATGGCGGAGCCGTCGTCAAGGGTGATTTTTCTGAGAATAAGTCTGTCTGTTTCAAGGCGTCTCATGCCAATATCCTTCATCATAAAAACAATCTCCTTTCTGAGAGAAAAAGCCCTTTTCTAAATTATTTAATAAGTCCGTAATTTCTCATTGCATTTTCGAGAATCTTAATGTGTTCATCTGTCATTTCTACAAGAGGCGCTCTGTAGCCTCCGGCTTCCATACCCATCATATTAAGAGCTGCCTTAACAGGAATGGGGTTTACCTCTATAAACAGAGCTTTAATAAGATTAATTGCTTCGAGCTGAAGCTTCTTAGCCCCTTCAATGTCTCCCGACAAAAATTTCATAACCATATCGTGTGTATTTTTGGGAGCAACATTTGACAAAACCGAAATTACGCCCTTTCCGCCTAAAGACAAAAGGGGAAGAATTTGATCGTCATTGCCTGAGTAAATGTCCATTCTGTCACCGCAAAGCGCTGCGATTTCGGCTACCTGACCGATATTGCCGGAAGCTTCTTTAATAGCTGCAACGTTTTCAACGTCGCAAAGCTTATATACTGTTTCGGGGTTAATGTTAAGTCCTGTTCTGCCTGCTACGCTGTACATAATTACGGGAATATTTACACTGCCTGCCATTGACTTATAATATTCCACAAGACCCTTCTGTGTGGTTTTGTTGTAATAGGGTGTAACAATCAAAAGACCGTCTGCACCAACCTTTTCGCTTCTCTTGCAAAGCTCGCAGCCGTGCTTTGTGTCGTTTGACCCTGCCCCTGCAATTACGGGAACTCTCTTAGCGGCAGCCTTAACAGCACACGAAATAGTGTCGATCTGCTCATCGTCTGTAAGAGTAGAAGCCTCGCCTGTTGTTCCGCAGATAATAATAGCGTCTGTTTCGTTTTTAATCTGAAATTCAATCATTCTTTCGAGAGCGTCATAATTAACTGAACCGTCCTCTTTAAAGGGAGTAACTATTGCAACCCCTGCACCGGTAAAAAGCGACATATAAATCCCTCCTTAAACCAAATCGTTTTTAATCATATATTCTGCGATTTGAACTGCATTTGAAGCAGCGCCTTTTCTGATATTGTCGGCAACAACCCAAATGTTGATACCGTTTTCAACTGAGTTGTCACGTCTTATTCTTCCTACATAAACCTCATCTGTGCCTGTTGCCTTAATAGCAAGAGGATATTCGTCATGCATAAAATCGTTTTCGATAATAATGCCGTCGGACTGAGCAAGCGTGTCTACAACCTCTTTAACGGAAATGGGCTTTTCAAACTCAACATTAATAGATTCGCTGTGTGAGTTGAAAACGGGAACCCTTACACAGGTAGCGGTAACACGAAGATCGGGCTTATGCAAAATCTTTCTTGTTTCGTTAATCATTTTGATTTCTTCTTTTGTGTATCCGCCGGGAGTGAATACATTAATATGGGGTAAGCAGTTGTTAGCAATGGGATGCTGGAACTTCTTAGGCTCTTCGCCCTTAAGACCGTTTTTCAAATCCTCCCAGCCTGCTCTTCCTGCGCCTGAAACAGCCTGATATGTTGAATAAACAACTCTCTTAATTCCGAAAGCATCGTCAAGGGGCTTTAAAGCCACAACTGCCTGAATTGTGGAGCAGTTTGGGTTTGCAATAATGCCCTTGTTCCACTTTACGTCTTCGGGGTTTACTTCGGGAACAACAAGGGGAACCTCGGGGTCCATTCTCCAGGCGGAGGAGTTGTCGATAACTACACAGCCCTTTTCAGCAGCAATAGGTGAAAATTTTTCGCTTGTGCTTCCCCCTGCCGAGAAAAGAGCAATATCAATGCCTCTGTCGAAGCTTTCTTCCGTCAGCTCTTCAACAGTATATTCCTTGCCCTTAAATGTTATAGTGCTGCCTGCGGAACGTTTTGAAGCAAAGAACCAAATATTTTCGATTGGAAGATCCTTTTCCTCCAAAACCTTAATAAAGGTTCTGCCTACCATACCTGTAGCGCCTACAACCGCTAAATTAACCTTTTTCATATAAAACACCTCTTATATTGTATATTTTAGTTATGTATATTAAGCTTTTTTAAAACCATATCGCAAATAAGGTCAGCTGTACCTTCAAGACCTAAAACGGAGCTGTCTATAATATAGTTATAGTTTTCACTTTGACCCCACTTTAAGCCACCGGTATAATATTTAAAATATGCGGCTCTTTCCTTATCCGTATCTTTAATAAGCTTTTCAGCTGCATTTTTTTCAAGCTTTTTAAGCTTATTGAGATTTTGAACCTTAAAATCGTGGTTAGCCTTTATAAAAATATGAACAGCGTCGGGATCTTTTTTTAAGGTAATATTTGAACATCTTCCCATAATTATACAGGAGCCCTCTTTGGCAATGTTCTTTATAATCTGCTTTTGAATGAGATAAAGACGTTCATTCATACTTAAAATTCCGGTATCGTCGTGTTCCGGCTTGCTGCCTGATTTTTCAAGCTTTCTGACAAATGAAAACAAGAGAGATGTATAACGTTTTTCGTCCATTTTGTCAAAGGTTTCGGCGTCAATTCCGCTTTCCTCCGCTGCTCTGTTAAGCAGGTCTTTATCATAAAAGGGTATACCTAACTTGGCGGAGATGAGCGAGCCGATTTTTCTGCCGCCGCTGCCGAATTCTCTGCCTATTGTAAGAATAATTTTTTTGTCTTTAAGGTCAACAGCCATAATTATAACAGCCCCTTTCAATAGTTTTTGGTTGTATGTCTGTAGATTTTTTCTTTCATAAACAGGCATATTCTCTTAACCTTTATTTTAGCACAACAATCTTCTATAATCAAACTATTTTTGCTTAAATTTCAAATTTTTATAATGTTATTGTTTTTCCGAAGTAAATAACATATTGTTTTTTTAATATTGGGGTTTTAATGACTGATCCTAAATTATAAGTACCCTTATCCAAACAGTCTTTTTCTATATAACAGCAAAAGCCTCCCCTGTCCTTTTCGCCCTTTAAACAGCTTTCGGGGTCAATATAGCTTTGAGTTTCGAAGGCATAGGCTTTGTCCTCCTGTGAAATCAAAACAAGATAGGTTTTATTAAAGCCATTTAAAAAGCCTTTTTCAAAATAAGCCTGTCCTCTTATATCCAAAACATCTCCGTCAAAAACATTATACAGCCTGCCTTTGATATTACTGCTTTTCAAAAGCTTATTTTTTTCGGAAACAAAGCTGTATGTGAGAGGTCTGTTATAGTCTGCGTCAAAGTCAAGTCTGTTTTTGGCTAAATTATTATTGTGGAAGGGGTCTTTTCCCCTTAAATTCGGGTGTCTGCTGTAAAGCAGTTCCCTTTCCTCTTCAAATCTTTTAAGCTTCTTTAAATTTTTTTCGTCATTTCCTCTGCTTAGAGATTCATAGTGATATAAAACAGCGTCATTTCTCACAACGTTGTAATAGCCCTTTTCATAAAGCTTAAAACAAAGGTCAACGTCATTATAGGCTATTTTAAGACCTTCGAAAAAGCCGCCGATTTCGAAAAACTTTTTTTTGTCAATACAAAGGCATGCCGCAGTGACGGCTATATAATTAAAATCAAGCCTGTTTCTTCCGAAATCAAGAATTGCCTTATCATTCATTTGTAATAGGGCGTGGCTTGGACCTACAGGCAGATTTATAATTCCGTCGTGCTGAATTGTTGTTGAATTGGGATAGAGAAGCTTTGCCCCTACTGCTCCCGTAAGTGGCTGAGCCGCCTGACCTGTCATTCTTTCAAGCCACTTGCCGTCAATAATTTCGGTATCGTCATTTAAGAATATAAGAAAATCCCCTTTTGAAAGCTCAGCACCCTTATTGCACATTTTTGAAAAGTTAAAATCCTCTTTTTCATAGTGATAGAATATGTTGTTTTCGGTGCAAAGCTTAGAAATTGCTTCTTTGTTTTCGTCGCTGCTGCCGTTGTCTACAACAATAATATCATAGTTTTTATATTCTGTCTTTTGAATTATGCTTAAAATGCATCTTTTTAAAACATCGAAATTATCCTTTGAGGGTATGATTATACTGACAAGAGCATTTTCCGGAACATCATAAACAACTCTGTACTGACCTGTTCCCTGAACCTCTTCAAGCTTGCCCTTAACTCCTCTTCTTTTAAGGGCTTCCTCCTTAAGTTTGAAAGCGGCTGAAGAGGTATAGTCTTTACTGTATGACTTTGCGGCAGTTGACTCGGGTCTTTTTCTCCAGTGATAGAGCAGCTTTTGAATATGCCCGATTTTATCTGTTTTTTCGCAAAATCTCAAAACAAGGTCATAATCCTGAGCACCTTCAAAGCCGGCTCTTAAGCCGCCGATTTCCTTTATAATGCTTCGTCTGTAGACCCCTAAATGACAGGTATACATAAGGCTTAAAAGAGTGTCGGGAGAATAGTCCGGCTTAAAATTGGGAAAGCTTCTTTTTTTGCCTTTGTTGTCAATTTTGTCCTCGTCGCTGTATATAAAATCAAGAGAAGGGTTTTCGTTTAAAAGCTTTGTTATTTCATATAAGGCATTGGGGGCTAAAATATCGTCGCAGTCCAAAAGGGCAATAAACTCCCCTTCCGCCGCTTCAATGCCCGTGTTTGTGCAGAGAAAAATGTTTCCGTTTTCGCTTCTGTAAATGACTTTAATTTTATCTTTGCCCTCATATTCCTTTAAAACCTTGGGAACGCTCTTCCATGTTGAAGCATCGTCAGCCAAAATAAGCTCAAAATTATCATAGGTCTGATTTAATACCGACTGAATACATTCTCTCAGCTGATATTCTTCTACATTATAAACAGGCACAACAAAGGAAATAAGGGGCTTATACTTTAGCTCTGTTGTTTTTAAAGCAAATTTATCTCTTTTTAAGGCAAAGCTGTTATAGGAGCTTTCAAACATAGTTCTTTTAAGCCTGTATAAGCACATACAAAGCAAAGCCGAAAAGCCGTATCTTTCAAGGGCAGAGAAGCCCCTGTTAAAAAAAACCTTTAAATTTTGCACCATAAAAACATTTCTCCTTATATTTTTTACGCCCGTAAATTATCTTACGGGCGCAGTTAAAGTTAAAAATTTATATTTATTTTAAGATCTTCTTCTTAAAAAGTCGGGAATATTTATTTCCGCATTTTTAAATCTTTCTGAGTTTTCCTCTCCGGGCTGTCTTTCTTCTCTTTCAAGAACGAATGAAGAGCTGTTTCTGTGAGAATTTGTTTCGGGAAGAGAAACCTCTCTTTGAACAGCGGGCTGAGGTGCTGTTTCAACAGGAGCGGGAGCGGAAAAGCTCGGCTGCTGAACATCACCTGTGTTTGAAAGACCTGTTACTACAAGAGTAACAATAACATCGCCCTTAAGGTTGTTGTTTACGGATGTACCGAAAATAATTTCCGCATCCGGGTCAACAATTTCCTCAACAGGTGTCATAGCCTCATTTACATCGTAAAGGCTTAAGTTTTCGTCTCCCGTAATGTTTACGAGAACGTATTTTGCTCCGTTAATAGAGGTTTCAAGCAAGGGCGAATTAATGGCTTCGAGCATAGCCTCCGCTACGTTGTCCGCTGTGCCTATGCCCATATGGGCAATGCCCTTGTTGCTCATAATAGTTTTTACGTCCGCAAAGTCTACGTTAATGATACCTGTGTTTGAAATAAGGTTTGAAATGCCTGAAACACCCTGCATAAGAACCTCGTCAGCCATTTTAAAAGCATCGTTTAAGGTTGTGTTCTTGTTGGAAACGCCTATAAGATTTTCATTGGGAATAACAATAAGCGTGTCAACAGCGTCTTTAATACTGTTTATGCCCTCTTCGGCAAATCTTGCTCTTTTTCTGCCTTCAAATGTAAAGGGCTTTGTAACAACCCCTACCGTAAGAGCCCCCATACTCTTAGAAAGGTCGGCAATTAAGGGGGCTGCCCCTGTGCCTGTTCCGCCGCCCATTCCGGCAGTTATAAACACCATATCGGCTCCCTCAAGTCTTGCGCTGATTTCGTCCTTGCTTTCCTTTGCGGCGTCATAGCCTACTGCAGGTCTGCCCCCTGCGCCTAAGCCTCTTGTTACCTTTTTTCCTATAACAATTCTGTTGTCTTCGGGGGTCAGGCTCTGATCCAAAGCCATAACATCGGTATTTACCGCCAAATAATTAACGCCGCCGATTTCATTTTCTATCATACGGTTTACGGCGTTTCCCCCTGCTCCGCCTACGCCTACAACCAAAATATTGGCGAGACCTTCATCATACATTTCTGTCATCATCGCACCTCCTAAAAGCGCTGTAAAAAATTCTAAGGAATTGATAATTAATGTAATAAAAAATAATTTTGTGGGAAAATACTGCGCTCCACGCATAAATAAAACCTTATAATTTATGATAAATGTCGGTTTTATTTATTGCTCTTCCGCTGGATTTTCCCTACGCTCACGCTAAAATTATTTTTTTATTTTGAATTTTTCATCATTTCCTTCATCTTCTTAAGGCATATCTGAAAACCATACCCCCGAAAGTGGCTTTCAGATATGCCATACATCAATAATATTATCAAAGAACCCTGTTCTTGTCAAGCGACTTAAAAAAGTAATATTTTAAAGTATACATTTTATTTCAATTATATCCCACAATTTATTTAAAGGCTTGCCGTCAAAATGAAAATCCTTTTCCAAATCTTCTATAGTATCAAAATACTGTGTTGTTTCTTTGTTTTCACCCCATTTAGCAAAAGGCGGCAGTATATCCACAGCGTGCTTCAGAACTCCGTCAACAGAATAATTGGTTTTAAAGCATTCTGAATTGCCGCAGAAAAATTCAATCTCATTATTAAACTTAAGCGCATAAAGAAATTCTTTTTTCTTGTCATATTCAACTGATATAATTTCTATTGTATCCTTTAATTCTCTTAAGGCTTTTCCTTCTAAAGCTGCATTGTTTGACAAACTGACATAATTATCAAAATATAGGTATGAATTGTTTTCGACATCCAAAAAATAATATTTGTTGTTATCTATATCTTTAAGATTTTCAACCGGCTTGTTTATAACATAAAATTTATTATTATATTTAAATTTAATTTTTCTTCCGTGCAGACAGTTGTCTGAAAAATTATTGCCGTTAATCATATTGCAGCCGATTCCCCTCTTGTCAGTATCTGTCTAAAACAACCTCTTTTAATACCTTGCCTATTGCGTCATGAATAACCAAATCAGCATGGGAGTCAAAGGCTGTTTCGCTTTTGTTTATAAGAACAAGCTTGTCTCCCCTGTAATAATTAACCAAGCCTGCGGCAGGATAAACAACCAAAGAGGTTCCCCCAACAATAAGAACATCGGCTCTGGAAATATACTTTACGGCGTTTCCCCAAACGTAGTCGTTAAGCCCTTCTTCATAAAGAACAACGTCAGGCTTAATAAGACCTCCGCATTCGGGACATTTGGGTACTCCCTCACCTAAGTCTAACATAGCTTCAAGGTCAAAATATTTTCCGCAGCGCATACAGTTGTTTCTGTAGACTGAGCCGTGAAGCTCGTAAACGTTTTTGCTGCCTGCCATTTGGTGAAGATTGTCTATGTTTTGTGTGGCTATTGCCCGTAGCTTGCCCATTTCTTCAAGCTTAGCAAGAGCATAGTGGGCGTTATTTGGCTTAGCTTCGGTACAGATAAGATTTTCCTTGTAATATTTATAAAATAATTCCGGTTTTTTCATAAAAAGACTGTGACTTAAAAGTGTTTCAGGAGGATAGCCGTATTTCTGCTTTGCGGAATAAAGCCCTGTTTCGCTTCTGAAATCAGGTATGCCGCTTTCTGTGGAGACTCCTGCCCCTCCTAAAAAAACAATGTTGTCGCTTTCGTCTATAATTTTTTTAAGTTCTTCGTATGCCATAAAAATATTATCTCCTTAAAATATGAAATAAATCAGTCTGCGTCAATAGAACACACTCTATCGTCATTTTTTCTCTGATTTTACTTTTTTTACAAACCGTGCTATTCTTTCCAGTGCTGTTTTAATTTCGTCAATGGAATATGCATAGGAGCATCTTATATTCCCCTCGCCGCATTTTCCGAAAGCAGTACCGGGAACAACCGCAACCTTTTCTTCAAAAAGAAGTCTTTCCGCAAACTCATCGCTTGAAAGCCCTGTTGACTTTATGCTTGGGAAGAGGTAGAAGGCTCCCAAGGCTTCGAAGCATTCAAGCCCCATATCCAAAAAGCCCTTTCTCATAACTCTTCTTCTTGCGTCATATTCTTTTCTCATTTTTTCTACTGAGCCGCGGCAGCTTGTAAGGGCTTCTATGCCTGCGTACTGGCTGACAGTAGGCGCACACATAATTATGTACTGGTGGATTTTTGTCATTGCGGAAATAATGTCTTTAGGCCCTGCGGCATAGCCCAGTCTCCAGCCCGTCATAGCGAAAGCCTTTGAAAAGCCGTTTAAAACGATAGTCTTGTCTCTCATACTTTCAAATGAAGCTATGGAAACGTGTTTATCCTCTCCGTAGGTAAGCTCTGAATAAATCTCGTCAGAAATAACCACAATGTCACGGTATTTAAGCACCTTTTCGATTGCGGCAAGGTCGCTTCTTTCCATAACAGCCCCTGTGGGGTTATTGGGATAAGGCAGAATTAAAGCCTTTGTTTTGGGAGTTATTTTTTCAAGGAGATCCTTGGGCTTAAGTCTGAAGTCATTTTCCTCTGTGGTTTCTATAACAACGGGAACACCCCCTGCCATAACTACACAGGGCTTATAGGAAACATAAGAAGGCTCAACAACCAAAACCTCGTCGCCGGGGTTAATTACGGCTCTTAAGGCTGCGTCGATACCCTCGCTTGCGCCGACCGTAACGAGAATTTCACCCTTAGGGGCATATTTAACGCCTATGGTGTTCTTTAAATAATTGCTTATTTCCTCTCTTAATTCCAAAAGACCGGCGTTTGAAGAATAAACAAGTCTTTTGCTTTCAATGGTATAAATTCCTCTTTCTTTAATAGCCCAGGGGGTTTCAAAATCAGGCTCGCCTACGCCCAGAGAAATTACGCCCTCTATTTCGTTTGCAACGTCAAAAAATTTTCTTATGCCCGACGGGGGCATTTCTTCTATATGCTTGGCAACAAAACTCATGGTGAAACAATCATCCTTTCATCTGCAAGCTTGTCATCATCCATAACAATTCCGTAGTCCTTATATTTCTTAAGAACAAAGTGTGTGGCTGTGCTTGTTACGGAATCGAGAGTTGAAAGCTTTGAAGAAATAAAGTGGGAAATTTCCTTTATGTTTTTGCCTTCCATAAGCACCATAAAGTCATAAGCCCCCGACATTAAATAAACGCTTTTAACCTCGTCGAATTTATAAATTCTCTTTGCAATAGCCTCATAGCCTGCGTCTCTCTGAGGTGTAACCTTAACCTCTATCATAGCTATAACATATTCCTTTTCAACCTTGTCCCAGTCTGCCAAAATAGTATAGCCGCAGATAAGTCTTTCCTCTTCCATTTTTTTAATACAGGCGTTTACCTCTTCAACGGGCTTCCCCAACATTACCGCTATATCCTCCGCTGTAATACGGCTGTCTTTTTCCAAAATTTCCAAAATATCCTTTTCCATAACGAAAAACCTCCCGTTCATCTTATAGTTAATTTTATTGTATCACAATGAAGGATTTTTTACAATGATAAAATGACGATAAAATCATATTTTTTCAGATAGCACGGCAAAATTACAGAATAACTTTCTGTATTGATTTTTATCTAAAACTGTGATATGATTCTTTTATGTGAAGACTTTGAAAAATAAAAACCATAAAAGGAGTAAAAAATGATTTTAGCTATAGATATAGGAAATTCAAATATAGTTTTCGGCGTTATGGATAAAGACGGAAAATCTGTTTTCAATTCAAGAATAAAAACAGACAGCTCACGAACTGCCGACCAGTATGCCATAGACTTTAAAAGCATTTTAGAGCTTTACGGAGCAGACAAAAACGCCATAAGCGGCAGTATAATTTCAAGCGTTGTTCCCCCTGTTTTAAACGCAGTCAGACAGGCAGTAAAGATTGTAACAGGTATCGAACCCCTTGTTGTAGGTCCGGGCATAAAAACAGGGCTTAACATTCTTATGGATAATCCGGCTCAGGTAGGCAGCGACTTAATTGTTACGGCAGTGGCTGCTTTAAGCCTTTATAAGCCTCCTGTGATTATAATCGATATGGGGACTGCCACTACAATAGAGGTAGTGGACAAAAACAAAAACTATATAGGCGGCTGTATCTGTCCCGGAGTTAAAACATCTCTTGACGCACTTTCGGGAAAGACGGCTCAGCTGCCATATATAAGCCTTTCAGACCCCAAAAACCCCATAGGCAAAAACACTGTTGACTGTATGAGAAGCGGTATAATTTACGGCTCGGCAGCTATGATTGACGGGCTTATAGATTATTTTGAAGAGGAGTTAGGCTCAAAGACGCAGCGTGTAGCCACAGGGGGAATATCCTCTAAAATAATACCCTACTGCAAAAACAAAATAGATGTTTGTGAAAATCTTCTTATGCAGGGATTATTTGCAATCTACAAAAAGAATAAAAAATGACCGGAGTGTAAATATGATTTACGGAATAGGTACAGACATAGTTAAGGTGGAAAGAATTGAAAAGGCTAAGGAAAGCTTTTTCGAAAGAATTTATACTGAGAGGGAACGTGAAGAGCTTAAGGAAAACCCTCAGCGTCTGGCGGGAAATTTCGCCGCAAAAGAGGCTGTTGTTAAGGCTTTGGGAACAGGCTTTCGGGAAATTGCTCCCATAGACATTGAAATTCTGAGAAATTCTGAGGGAAAGCCCTATGCTGTTTTAAATAACAGTGCCGAACAATATAACTTTGTGACAATTCACGTTTCAATTACTCACGAAAAGGACTATGCCGCAGCCTTTGCCGTAGCTGAAAGGAGGGATAATAATTGATTGTTTTAACAAATTCACAAATGAAGGAAGCGGAACAGAAGGCAATGACCGATTTCAATATAAGCTCCCTTATACTTATGGAAAACGCCGCACTGAACGTTGTTAATTATATTGAAGAAAATTTTAATAAGAAAACGAAAATTGCCGCTGTCTGCGGAAAGGGCAACAACGGCGGCGACGGCTTCGCCATAGCCAGAGGACTTTTTTCGAGGGGCTTTCAGGTTTCTGTTTTTGCCTGCGGTGATATGGAAAGGGCAACTCCCGACTGCAAAACCAATTATGAAATTGTTAAAAGCTTGGGAATAACCTTTTCCGACAATCTAAAAGAAGCTGTTTCGAAAGCGGATATAACAATCGATGCCGTTATAGGAACAGGCTTGACAAAGACATTAAGAGCCGATACGGCGGAAATCGTAAGCTGCATTAATGCTTATTCACACTATACAATAGCCGTTGACTGTCCCACGGGCATAAACTCCGACAACGGAGAGGTTTTGGGCTCGGCGGTAAAGGCAGATTTGACTTATACTTTTCACGCACCGAAAAAGGGTTTGCTGTTTTACCCTGCAAGGGAATATGTAGGCGGGCTTAAGGTTGGGTCAATAGGCACGCCTGTTCTTGAAAGCGAAAATCCCCCTTATATAAATACTCTGACAGATGAAGAAGCTGCGGAAATGCTTCCCAAAAGACTTTCTTCGTCAAACAAAGGCACTTACGGAAGAGTTATAGCCTTTTCGGGCTGTGACGAAATGACAGGGGCTGCGGTTTTAAACCTTAAAGCCGCTTATAAATCGGGAGCAGGGCTTGCCTGCGGAATTGCCACTGAAAAATGTGTTGATGTTATTCATACAAGCCTGACGGAAGCGGTAACGAAAATCGCTCCTAATGAAAAGGGTTTTTTAACACCGGAAGCCTTGGAAAAGGCAAAGCCTCTTTTGAATGAAAAAGCAGTAATTACAGCCGGGTCGGGGCTGGGTGTTACTCTTTCAACAAAGGCTCTTATAAAGGCTCTTGTAAACACAATAGAAACAACACTTATAATAGACGCCGACGGAATAAACTGCCTTGCGGATATGAGGGAAGAGCTTAAAAACTCAAAAGCAAATGTTATTTTAACTCCCCATATTAAGGAAATGAGCCGTTTATGCGGCAAAACAATAAAAGATATTAAAGCCGAACCTGTAGGCATAGCCCTTTCCTTTGCTGAAGAATACGGAGTAACGGTTATGCTTAAGGACACTGTGACGGTTATAGCTTCACCGAAGGGAAAAGTAACTGTGAATAATGCCGGAACGGCGGCTATGTCTAAGGGCGGAACAGGAGACGTTCTCGCAGGGCTTACTGCCGGGCTTTCCGCACAGGGCTTAAGCCCTCATAACGCCGCAGCTTTAGCAGCATATATAAACGGAAAAGCCGGAGAATTGGGAGAGGAAGAAAAAGGCTCTTACGGCTTAACGGCTTCAGATTTATGCGGATACATTCCTAAAGTAATGGAAAAGCTTAAGTGATGATTTCTAACCTAAATTTAATACAAGATTAATAGGGATATAAAAAGTTTTTCCTAAAATTAAAATAGTTGAAACAATTTTAAATATTTTTTTACATAATATATATTCAGAATTTTTTAAGAAAGGAAGATAACCTATGGACAGCAAAACAAAAGTTCTTATAGTGGAAGATGAATTAAAGCTTGCACGTTTTGTGGAGCTTGAGCTTAAGCATGAAGGCTATGAGGTGGCTATTGCCAATGACGGCAGAAGCGCTCTTGACATATTTGAAGAATTTAAGCCCAATATAGTTTTGTTAGACCTTATGCTGCCCGGTTTAAGCGGTATAGAGGTTTGCCGCCGTATAAGAAAGTCATCTGATGTGCCTATAATTATGATAACCGCCAAAGGCGAGGTTATGGATAAGGTTATGGGCCTTGACAACGGCGCAGACGATTATATTACAAAGCCCTTTGCAATTGAAGAGGTTCTGGCAAGAATGAGAGTAGCCCTTAAGCATAAGAGAACCTCTGAGGAACAGGGCGAAAGCAGCAAGCTTTCTGTCAGAGATTTAACCCTTGATTTGGGAAAAAGAACGGTTAAGCTTGGAGATAACTCAATTGACCTTACAAAAAGAGAGTTTGACCTTTTGGCATATCTTATTAAGAACAAGAACATTGTTATTTCAAGAGAACAAATTCTCAATAAGGTTTGGGGCTATGACTACTTCGGAGAAACAAATGTTGTTGACGTTTACGTACGTTATTTGAGAACAAAAATCGATGACAAATATAACGAAAAATTTATTCATACAATTCGCGGTGTAGGCTATTATGTTAAAGACGATGAAGAATAAAATTTCCAATGCCTTCAGGCGTATGCCCATAGGCAAAAAAATAACATATATATATGCGGGAATTTTTTCGGTTTCTCTTATAATTACTTCTATATTTATTTTTACCAATCTTTGGTATTATTACAGAGATAACTCCAAAAAAGAGCTTGTAAACGCCATTGAGGATATTGAAGAGTTTATTGAAAATGACGGAGAAGTTACCGTTGAAAACATAAACTCCATAATCGGTGATAAAAACATAGAAGCAAGAATTATTATAAACAGCGGTATAACTCCCCCGGCTGCCACAAACCCTAAAATGAACCCGGATACTACCCACAACGGCAGCAGCCGAAACGGCTTAAGAAGCTATGAATTTATGGGGGAAAAATATCTCTACAGCGAAAAATTTCTTCACCATAACGGCAATACCTATATGATTCAGGTTTTCCGTCTTTATGAATACGAAACTAATACTCTGAGCTTCTTTGCACTGCTTTTTATAGTTGTAAACCTTTTGGGAATTGTTGCGGCGTATTTAATAGGCGTTTTAATAAGCCGAAAGTTTTTGAAGCCTGTTACAGATATAACCAAAACCGCCGATAAAATAAGCATTTCGGATCTGAACTTAAGAATACCTGTGCCCGAGGCAGAGGACGAGCTTCGAACCCTGACACTGACATTTAACGATATGATAGAGCGTCTTGAAGAGTCCTTTAACAATCAAAAGCAGTTTATTTCAGACGCTTCACACGAGCTTAGAACACCTATTTCCGTTATTCAGGGCTACGCAAACCTTATTTCCCGCTGGGGAAAAAGCGACCCGGATGTTCTTGATGAGTCGATTGCTTCCATAAAGTCGGAAACCGAGTATATGTCGGGAATGATTAATCAAATGCTTTATCTCGCAAAGAGCGAAAAGAAGGAAACAGAGGTTAAAAAGGCTGTTTTCAATTTAAGCGAGCTTGTTTCTGACATTCAAAAGGATTTTTCCGCAATGGATACAGACGCGGTTATGACCTGTCAAATTGAAGGAGATTACATCTTTTACGGCGATGAAAACCTTATTAAACAGCTTATATATATATTTATAGAAAATGCCGTAAAATACGGAAAGCCCGAAAATAAAAAAATCCGCCTGTCACTGTGGGAGGAAAATTCGGATATTGTTATTGAAATTGCCGATAACGGCATAGGTATTCCCGAAGAGGATCAAAGCCGTATTTTCGAACGCTTTTACAGGGGGGATAAGTCCAGAAACAAGGAAATCCCCGGAACTGGCTTGGGACTTTCCATAGGAAAGTGGATAGCCGAGGCTCATAACGGAAAAATCACTGTAGCCTCAAAGCTTGGCGAAGGCACAGCTTTCAGGGTAATTCTGCCCCAAACCGAGCCTTCAATCGAAGCCCTGCCGGGCTGAAAAACAAAATTTTTACAAAACAGCAATTCAAGATATAAAAAATAGGATAGTATGCGGGATTATGAATTTCCTTGCTTCTATCCTTTTATTTTTATTATAAAAATTTGAATTCTGCTTAAATTTACTATAAAAGTGTTCTCAATGTCCAATCAGATGGCAAGCTTGTTTGCGTAGATGATTGGACATTAGAGAACCTAACCCGTATGAGCAACGTAGGGCGATAGCCCGGAGTGCGAATACAGGGGCGATAGGAATCGGAAAGATGTCCGAACGTCCGCCCTGATTTTTCAGAGAAAAATTCAAGGCGGGCGGGTTTTGCGTCAGCAAAACTTCTGATGCGGGAATGCGAAGCATGAAGCAATCGACTTTTATAGTAGGTGGTATCTGCAAAGCAGAAATGTAGGTTTACTAAGTTCCATCTTCTGTCGCAAGAAAAAAACAAGATTTGACTGTGGAGTTTTATGGTATAATATATTGAAAAATAGTTAATTGAGTTTAGGCGAGGTGAAATTTAGGCTATGAATAATGAGGGCTTTGAAGCGGCGGGGCTTAAGCGGGAGCAGGTTTCGGAAAGCAGGAAAAAATACGGCAGCAATGAACAGACAACCAAAAGGGAGACTTCTGTTCTGTATTGTGTCAGAAGGGCTTTTATAAATCCCTTTTCGGTTATATTGTTTGTGCTGGGGGCTGTTTCGCTGCTTACGGATATACTTTTGCCGGCGGCATACGGACAGAGCCTTTCTTCTGTTGTTATTATAGGGACAATGCTTTTGCTCGGAGGTTTTGTCAGGCTTTTTCAAGAGCTTAAGGCGAAGGGCGTGGCTGATCGTCTTACGGATTTAACCCGAACAACTGTTTCCGTATGTCGGGACGGTGTTTGGCAGAAGGTTTGTTCCGACGAGCTTGTTGTGGGGGATTTAGTCCGAATAGAAGCCGGTGAGCGTGTTCCGGCGGATATTCAGCTTAGATTTGCTGAAGATTTGTTTGTTTCACAGGGAGTAATTACGGGAGAAAGCGGCAGCTTTGAGAAAAAGGCGGTATCTCCTAAGAAAAAGCCCGAAAAAATCGGTGATTATACAAATATTGCTTTTCAAGGCACATCTGTTACAGGGGGCAGAGGAGAGGGCGTTGTTAAAGCAGTTGGAGCAAACACTGTTTTCGGCGGTATGGATACCGAAAGGGCTGAACAGAAACGGGGTTTTGACAGGGGTACAGGTTCTATTGCATGGGTTCTTATTAAGTTTATGGCTGTTTTACTGCCTGTTGTGTTTGCCGCCTGCGGATTTACCAAGGGGAACTGGTTTGAAGCCTTTCTGTTTTCTCTTTCCGTTGCCGTAGGGCTGACGCCGGAGATGCTGCCTATGGTTGTGAATGCCTGTTTGGCAAAGGGCAGCTTTGAGATGTGGAAGGAGCAGACCGTTGTTAAAAATATAAATGCAATGCAGACACTGGGCAGTATGGACATACTGTGTGTAGACAAAACAGGAACTCTGACGGACGATACAATTATACTTGAATATTATATGGACGTTTTGGGAAATGAAAGCCGAAAGGTTTTGGATTTGGCTTTTTTAAACAGTTATTTTCACAGCGGTGTAGGCAATCAGCTTGACACAACCCTTTTGAAGTGTTTCGATATGCCGAAGGACGGGCGGCATTTTAAAAACCTTTCGGAAAGCAGTGTTCTTTTGGATGAACAGCCCTTTGACTACAGTAACAAATATGCCGGGGTTCTGGTTAAAGGGGAAAATGAAAACATACATATTATAAAGGGAACGGTTAAAAATGTTGTTTCGAAATGTGACTATGTTGAATTTAAGGGTGAAGACATTCCCATTACGGAAAATATATTTGAAAGCGTGGGGGCTGTTGTAGACGAGCTGACAGAGGACGGTATGAAGGTTATTGCGGCGGCTTACAGAAAAACCGGCGGAAGTGTTATAGATGAAAGTGCTGACGGTTTTATACTTGCCGGGTATTTAGCCTTTTTTGACGCCCCCAAGAAAACCGCCGCCGATACAATCAGCCGCCTTAAAAGGCTTAAAACAGATGTTCGTGTTTTGACAGGAGACGATTTAAAAACCACCCTTTCAGTTTGCTCACGTTTGGGAATTGAAACGGAATTTGTTTTGACAGGTGAAGCTTTTGAAAACCTGTCTGAAAACGAGCTTCCTCTTTCCGTGGAAAAAACAAAGGTTTTTGCCGAGCTTACACCGAGACAGAAGGCTGAAATAATCGAAATATTACAGAAAAACGGTCATACAGTGGGCTTTATGGGAGACGGTATGAACGACCTTCCGGCAGAATTAAAAGCCGGTGTGGGAATTTCCGTAGACACAGCCGCCGACGCCGTAAAGGAAAGCTCCGACGTGATTTTGCTTAAAAAGGATTTAAAGGTTTTGGAGCAAAGTATTCGGGAGGGCAGAAAGGCCTTTGCAAATATGACAAAATATATTAAAATTACAGCTTCGTCCAATTTCGGAAATATCTGCGCCGTTGTTGCCGCAAGTATTTTTCTGCCCTTTCTTCCAATGACATCGCTTCAGCTTCTGCTTCTTAATCTTTTGTATGATATTCTTTGCCTTATTTTGCCTTGGGACAATGTTGACAGTGAGCAGCTCGAAAAGCCAATTAAATGGGGCGGCAAAAGCTTAGGCAGATTTATGATGAGGTTCGGGCCTATAAGCTCCGTTTTTGATGTCTTGACATTTGCCTTTTTATATTTTGTGCTTTGTCCGAAGGTCTGCGGAGGGACATTTTCACAGCTTGACACAGGGGGACAGCTTGCCTTCGCCGCTGTTTTTCAAACAGGCTGGTTTTTGGAGTCTATGTGGACACAGGTTCTCATTCTTCATCTGCTCAGAACTGATAAAATTCCATTCGTTCAAAGCAAGCCTTCAAGTGCGGTGTTTTTTGTTACAATAACGGGTATTATTTTATTTACGGTTTTAACCGCCACGCCTTTGGGAGACTGTTTGGGGCTTACTTCCCTTCCGGCTGAATATTATTGCTTTCTTGTAATTAATGTGATTTCCTATTTGGTTTTCGTAAGTGCCGCAAAATATTTTTATTCGAAAAAATACAGGGAACTTTTGTAGGAGGGCGAGACTGTGAAGAAAAATATAGAATTTATAAATATGGATTTTTCGACCCTTTCCTACTTAAAGGAAAAGCTTAAGGCTGCGCCGTCAAGTGTAAAATGTGCTGAGGAATTATTGTCGGCACTGTTCTCTTTGGAAGAGGGAGCTTCCGAAAGCATTATGCTTCAGCTTGGAGAAACTGAACTTTCGCAGACTAAGTCAGAAATTGTCTGCGGAGAGCTTCATATTTTTCCTTTGACACGAAGGGTTCAAAGAGGGCAGACGGAAATTATTTTAACCCCCAAGGAATTTGATATTTTGCTGTTTTTGGCTAAAAACAGAGGAGAGGTTTTCACAAAGGAGCAGATATACAAGGCGGTTTGGGACGCAGAATATCTTATGGACGACAGCAATATTATGGCTTTTATACGAAAGCTCCGCAAAAAAATAGAACCCCACCCGGACTCGCCGGAATACATAATTACAATATGGGGAATAGGATATAAGTTTAATGATGTAATTTGAAAAAATGTTTTACGGATTTCTTGTTAAAGTGCAAGGAAATCGCAAGGTTTTAACCCTGTGATTATCCTTGCTTTTTTTGTAGAATAAAAGAAGTTAAGGAAGTTAAAGGAGGCAATTATTATGGCTTATATTGATTTTATTTTGAGAATAATCCTGTCTTTAATACTGGGCTTTGCCGTAGGCTTGGAAAGACAGATGACAGGGCATACGGCAGGTATACGCATAAATGTGCTTATAAGTATGGGTGCCTGCTTTTTTACACTTTTCCCCTTACTTTACGATTCGGAGCAGACCTTCAGAGTTGCTGCGGCTATTATTCAAGGGGTGGGCTTTCTTTGCAGCGGTGTAATATTTAAAGAAAGCGCATCTGTCAGAGGCATAAACACAGCGGCTACACTGTGGTGTACTGCGGCGGTGGGAGTTTTGTCAAGCTCGGGAAAATACTTTACCGCGGTTATTGCAGCCGGAATTTTGATAATTTCAAATTTAGCCCTAAGGCCCTTGGCTAAAAAAATAAACCCTGTTATAGCAGAGGAAGAAAACGAAAAAAGATACAGAATTTCCGTCACCTGTTCGGAAAAAGCGGAGCATAATCTTCGCATGCAGCTTATTAACGGAAATTCCTGTAAAACACTGTATCTTGCAAGCTTGGAAAGCGGAGATGTTGTAGGGGATAAGGTTGAAATTGTTGCGGAATATGATTCAAGCGGAAAGCCCAAAAATAGGGTGTTGGAAAATATCGTCGGGCAAATGCTTGCTTCACCGGAGGTTGTAAGTGCCGGGTGGGAAGTTTTATAATAGCAGATTTTTTTGAGAGGAGGAAACATTGTGAAAAAAATAAACAAAAAAGAAAGCAGAAATGAGCTTTGCCGAATAACAGAAAAAGCTGTTATTCGTGACAAACAAAACAGCCGCATAGCCTTTGCGGCGGAAAACCCTGTTGGATTGGTTCTTGAAGGGCTGAATACAGCCTTAACGGGCTTAAGCGAAGAGGAGGTCACAGACAGCCGTTCTCTTTACGGCTCAAACCGTGTTACAAAAGAGAAAAAGAAGTCACTGCCTAAGCGCTTGATTGGGGCTTTTATAAATCCATTTACGGCAATATTGTTTTGTCTGGCTGCTGTTTCCATAGTGACGGATATGATTTTGCCTGCTTTTTCGCTGCTTGGCTGTGAACCGGCGGATTTTGACTGTCTTACGGTTGTTATTATACTGACTATGGTTGTTATTTCCGGTACTCTTCGTTTCGTTCAGGAATCACGAAGCGGAAATGCGGCGGAAAAGCTGTTGGCAATGATTACCACAACCTGTACTGTTACACGAAAATATGCCCCTAAGTCGGAAATTCCCCTTGACGAGGTGGTTGCGGGAGATATTATTCATCTGTCAGCCGGAGATATGATTCCTGCAGATGTAAGAATTTTAGAAGCAAAGGATTTGTTTGTAAGCCAGTCTGCTTTAACGGGAGAAAGCGAGCCTGTAGAGAAAACTGCTTTTACATCGAAAAAAGAGAAAACAATTACGGACTATCCCAACATTGCATTTATGGGCAGCAGTGTAATTTCCGGAAGTGCCTCAGCTGTCGCAGTCTGTGTAGGCGACAATACACTGTTCGGCTCTATGGCGTCGGCTGTTGCCGGAGAAGCATCGGAAACGAGCTTTACAAAGGGAGTAAACGCCGTTTCCTGGGTTCTGATTAGATTTATGATGATTATGGTTCCTTTGGTATTTATTGTAAACGGCTTAACAAAGGGCAGCTGGCTGTCGGCTTTTCTTTTCGGAATATCCATTGCCGTAGGTCTTACGCCGGAAATGCTGCCTATGATTGTAACAACCTGCCTTGCGAAAGGGGCTGTTTCAATGAGCAAAAAGAAAACTATAGTAAAAAATCTTAACTCTATTCAAAATTTCGGAGCAATAGACATTCTCTGTACCGACAAAACAGGTACACTTACTCAGGACAAGGTCGTTTTGGAATATCACTTAAACATAAACGGCGAAGAGGACAGTCGGGTTTTGCGTCACGCATACCTTAACAGCTACTTTCAAACAGGCTACAAAAACCTTATGGATTTAGCCATAATTCAAAAAACGGAAGAGGAGGAAAAGGAAAATCCTACACTAACAGATTTGTCGGAAAGCTATGTTAAGGTAGATGAGATACCCTTTGACTTTGCAAGGCGGCGGCTGACTGCCGTTGTTCAAGATAAGAGCGGCAAAACCCAAATGATAACAAGGGGAGCTGTTGAAGAAATGCTTTCAGTCTGTTCATTTGCGGAAATCGACGGAGAGGTTAAGCTGCTGGGAGATGATGTTCAAAACAGAATACTCAGGACAGCGGAGGATTTAAACGAAAAGGGCTTCAGAGTTTTGGCTGTTGCCCATAAAACAAACCCTTCGGCTGTTGGTGCCTTCGGTGTAAAGGACGAAAAGGATATGGTTCTTATAGGATATTTGGCTTTTCTCGATCCGCCGAAGGAATCGACAGCTGAGGCAATAAAAGCCTTAAAGAACCACGGTGTGGCAACAAAAATTTTAACAGGAGATAATGACAAGGTAACCCGAACTGTCTACAAACAGGTAGGTCTTTATGCCGAAAATATGATTTTGGGTTCTGATATTGAAAATATGGACGACGTGGAGCTTGGAAAAATTGCCGAGAAAACGGATATTTTTGCAAAGCTGACCCCAAACCAAAAAGCACGTATAGTGTCTGTTCTTCGTGAAAACGGTCACACGGTTGGCTTTATGGGAGACGGAATAAACGACGCCGCAGCTATGAAAGCCGCCGATATAGGAATTTCCGTAGATACGGCGGTGGACGTGGCAAAGGAATCGGCGGATATTATACTCTTGGAAAAGGATTTGACCGTATTGGAAGAGGGAATTATCGAAGGCAGAAAAACCTATGCAAATATGATAAAATACATAAAAATGACAGCTTCATCAAATTTCGGAAATATGTTTTCCGTTCTTGCGGCTTCGGCGCTGCTGCCCTTCCTGCCTATGATGAGCATACACCTTATTTTCCTAAATCTTATCTATGACCTGAGCTGTACGGCAATCCCCTGGGATAACGTAGACGAGGAATTTATTGCCCTTCCACGAAAATGGGACGCTTCAAGTGTAGGCAGCTTTATGCTATGGATAGGCCCTACAAGCTCGATATTTGACTTTACAACCTACATTTTTATGTACTTCCTGTTTTGCCCTATGTTTGTTTCCGGCGGTGTTCTTTATAACGACCTTGCGGCACATTTCAGCGGAGCAGAGCTTGCGGCTGTACAGTTTAAATATATGGCAATGTTTCAAGCCGGCTGGTTTGTGGAGTCAATGTGGAGCCAAACCCTTGTTATTCATATGATCAGAACCCCCAAGCTGCCATTTATACAAAGTCACGCTTCGGCTTCCGTAACTCTGCTGACTATGACGGGAATTGCAGTTCTGACGGCTATTCCCTTCACACCCTTAGGCGCAATGCTGGGCTTCACGCCTCTGCCCTTCAGCTATTTTGCCTACCTTCTGCCCTGTATTCTGCTCTATATGCTTTTGGCAACAAGTCTTAAAAAAGCCTATATCCGTCATTACGGAGAACTTTTGTAAAGGAGGAAAAATTATGATTTTAACAAATATTTTTATAAATCTATTCGGAAAAAACGAACTTCTCGGCTTAAATATGGGTTTCTGGGTATCTATGGCAGCCGTGTTATTAATCGTTGCCGCTATGAATATACTGTTTTGGTGCCTAAAGCCAACCCAAAAATAATTCGCCGTCTGCATCAAAATTATGACCAACGGCGCTGTATTTAACAACGCCCCATTCAGTAAGAGTTTACACTCCTGCTGAGGAAAGGAAGTCCCGCCGCCTTAAAAGGGCGTGGGACTTCCTTTGTTGGTTGTGTGGCAGGAAAAATAAAACCACCTGCTATGCAGGTGGACCCCAGCAGTTTCAGCTTCAAGTAGAAAATAAAAACCTCCTGTGTTAAAATAGAGGTGGTCTGGC
>JAJPZT010000118.1 GCA_021204175.1 Clostridiales bacterium
GGTCAAGATCTCACATTTGAAGAAGCCAAAGATGCTATGGATAAAATGCTGGGCGGTTCCGCTACCCTTGCACAAACAGCAAGTCTTTTGACTGCTCTTATGATTAAAGGCGAGTCCCTTGATGAAATCGTAGGCTGCGCTACGGTTATGAGAGAAAAGGCAGAGCATATCAACATTAAATCAAAAAATTATGTAGACCTTGTAGGTACGGGAGGAGACGGCGCTTTCACATTTAACATTTCCACAACAGCGGCTTTCGTTGCTGCCGGAACAGGGTGTGTTATTGCTAAGCACGGCAACCGTTCAATATCTTCAAAGTCCGGTGCGGTAGACGTTCTTGAAAAGCTGGGCATAAACGTTATGCTTGAAGCCGATCAGGTAGCTAAATGCATCGATGAAAACGGCATAGGCTTTATGTTTGCACAGGTTTTCCACAAATCTATGAAAAACGTAAGCATTGTAAGACGTGAGCTTGGAATAAGAACTATTTTTAATATTTTAGGACCTCTTTCAAATCCATCACATGCCGAAAATATGGTAGTAGGCGTTTTCAGCAAGGAGCTTGTTGACCCCTTCTCAAAGGCTATGGCTAAAATGGGCGTTAAAAATGCCATAATTATGCACAGCGACGACGGAATGGACGAGCTTACCATTACAGCAAACAATAACGTAGCCGAAATCAAAAACGGTGAAATTACACAATACGTTCTTACTCCCGAAGAATTAGGCTTTGAGAGAGCAGACTCTGCCGAGCTTAAAGGCGGAGACGCAGAATACAACAAGGGTATTACTCTTTCAATTCTCAAAGGCGAGGAAAAGGGAGCAAGACGTGACGTTGTTCTTTTAAATGCAGCAGCGGCTCTTTATACCTGCGGAATTGCACCCTCTATTAAGGACGGTTTAAAGCTTGCGGCAGATTCAATTGACAGCGGAAAGGTTCTTGATGTTTTAAAGAAAACAGCTGAGTTTACACAGAACATTTGATAAAATCTAAAAAATCATAAAAAAGGACATTTTGTAATTATCACATAATTGATAATATTTTGGTTAATAATAACATTAATAGCAATAAAGCTTAAAACAAGAGAGTTATAAGCTTTTTATAGAAAACACCGGTTTTAATTTTCTGCGGTGTTTTCTTATACAAATTTTTATTGTTATAAGATAGGGAAACACGTTTTTTCTTGATCCCGTCCAAATAAGTTGGCGTATTGGATAAGACGGAAAGGAGGAATTTTATGTTTAACGTAGGTGACAAAATTGTATATCCTATGTATGGTGCGGGCGTAATTGAGGAAATTGAAGAGAAAGAAATCGACGGGAACAAGTGTTTATATTATGCGGTGAATATGCCCGTCAGCAACCTTAAAATAACCGTTTCGGTAGCTAAGGCGGAAACAGTGGGGGTTAGATATATCGATGAGCCTCACAGTGTTATGACAACAATCAGAGAAACACGCCCCATTGAAATGTCAAGCAACTGGAACGAGCGTTATAAAGAAAACACAGCCAGAATTAAAACAGGCAGTCTTAAAAAGGTAACAGAGGTTTTTAAAACCCTCATATTAAAAGAAAGAGAAAGAAGCCTTTCAAGCGTAGAAAAAAAGATGTTAAGCAATACAAAGCAGATTATAGTCAGTGAGCTTATATTGTCTCAGGGTATCGAAAAATCAGAAGCGGAAAAGCTTCTTTATGATATAACCCTTACAAAAGCCTCAGCTTAAAAATACAGCCCGGTTGTTCTTTTTGAGAATATCGGGCTTTTTTAGTGAATTATTTAATGCTTGATAATAAAAGCTCCTCTCAGTCAGCTCTGTTGACAGTAGTATAAATTATGATCCATATATACTCTGTTTTTGTATTTTTTACCTGCTGAAAATAATGATTTTATTAACTTTGTTAAAATTTTTTCAACAGAATTGACGAGTACATCGTTGATAAAATTTACAAAGGTTCTGTATGAATGTATTTTATTATTCATTAAATACATAAATCTAATATTTGTTTAGACTGTTTTTCACAGCCCCGCCTTTTCTCAAGGGGATGCTTATTAAAAAAATTTGATTTTCATCATTTAAGTAAAGTTTTTCGTTATCAATTTTTTTAGTTTAGTGACTTTCCTTAAAATACAATCAAACATTTTCTTTTTTATTGATTTTAATCTCCGACTATGCTACAATAATGTTGCCGAGAAAACAGATAGTTATATAACAATTAAAAAGGATTGATAAAAATGAAAAAGGATATAACAATTCTTGCAATAGAGTCCTCCTGTGACGAAACTTCAGCGGCTGTGGTTAAAAACGGCAGAGAGGTTTTGTCGGACATAATTTCTTCTCAAATAGACATTCACAAAAAATTCGGCGGAGTAGTGCCGGAAATTGCTTCAAGAAAGCATATTGAAAATATAGATTGGGTAGTTAAGGCGGCTTTAAAGGACGCAAAGGCTTCACTTGAAGATATGGACGCAATTGCGGTTACCTACGGTCCGGGGCTGGTAGGTGCTCTTTTGGTGGGGGTTTCCTACGCAAAGAGCCTTGCCTTCGGGTTGGACAAGCCCCTTGTTCCCGTTCATCACATAGAGGGGCATATTGCCGCAAATTATATTGAACATCCGGATCTTGAACCTCCCTTTGTGTGTCTTGTTGTTTCGGGGGGACACACAAATCTTGTTCACATAAAGTCATACAGTGAGTTTGAAATTTTGGGTCAGACAAGAGACGATGCGGCAGGTGAAGCCTATGATAAGGTTGCCCGCTGTCTTAAGTTGCCCTACCCGGGAGGTCCTAAAATTGACGCTCTTTCCAAAGAGGGTGACCCCGACGCAATAAAATTCCCAAGAGTTATGCTTGAAGAGGGGTCTTACGACTTCAGCTTCAGCGGCTTGAAATCCTCTGTTTTGAATTATATTAACAAGTGCAAAATGACAAACACTCACTATAATGACGCAGACGTAGCGGCTTCATTTCAAAAGGCTGTAATAGATGTTTTAACCGCCAAGGCAATAAGAGCCTGCCGTGAGCTTAAAATAAACAAGCTTGCCGCCTGCGGAGGTGTTTCCGCAAACAGTGCCTTAAGGGCAAGCCTTCAAAACGCCTGTGACAGTGAGGGCATAAAGCTTTATGTGCCCAGCCTTATACTTTGTACTGACAATGCCGCTATGATAGGCAGCGCAGCATATTATGAATTTTCAGAAGGCAATTTAGCCGATATGAGTTTAAATGCCGTTCCGGGAATAAAGCTAGGAGAAAGGAGAAAATAATGTCTAAAAAGAAGGATGCTTCTCTTTATATCTTAAAATATCTTTTTAAAGAAACCGATGAGGAACACGGCGCAGCAACAGCGGATATTGCAGAGTATTTGGAAAAACGTGATATAAGACTTAACCCCAGAACCATTCCTCTGAGTATTGCTTCAATAAACGAGTTTTTGGAAGGCTGTTCATATATGGAAATAATTTCATATATTCAAAACCGCAAAACCCACTATAAGCTTATTGACAGACCTTTGGACAGTACCGACGTTGAAATGCTGTCGCTGGCTTTAAATTCGGTTAAATCTCTTACAAAGAAGGATATAAAAAACCTTAAGTCTAAGCTTTATTCACTTTTAAGCCGTCACAGTCTTGAAAAAATTATTCCGGCACTTTCCAAAAAAGAAAACAATTCGGATAATTCAGGCACAGTTTCCTGGTATTTGGGTCAAATTAACAGAGCCATTGAAAAGGGCTTGAAAATTTCTCTTAAATACAACAGCAGAAATGAAATCAAAATAAGAACTCTTTCACCTTATAAGCTTCATACAAACAGCGACGGAACATACATATTGGGAAAGTGTCACGAGCACGATACGGATATAAGCCGTTTCAGGCTTGACAGAATTAAGGAAATAACCATACTTGACGAGAAGCTTACTCCATGTGAAAATACAGAAGAGCTTGAAGATATGATTAATTTAAGCAAGGATATGTCCTTCGGCGAAAAGGGAACTATTATTTTCACATTCACAAAGCAGATTGAAAATGTGGTTTATGACCGCTACGGCAGAGACATAAGGGTCAGCCGTCTGCCTGACGGAAGAATGAGGGCTTATGCCGACGATTATATATCCTCAACTCTTTTGGGGTGGATTTTCAGCTTAGGTGAGGATATTGAAATAGAAGGAAACCAAACTCTTTTGAATATGATGAAAGAAAGCGTAGATAAGTGGTCACAGAAGCTGAAGGAGGATTAAAACATTGAAAATTAATAAAAAAATAACAGCGGTTATAGCTGTAGCTTTAATTATAGTTATATTGGTTTCAGCTGCTTTTATAAGAGACAGCAGCCGCAGAAAGGCTCTTGAGGGCAGCTGGTACAGAATAGACTCAAAGCTTAACGGAGGATATTCATATTTTTTGAACATATCAGGCAAAAATGCGGACTATGTATTTTCTTCAAGACTTCTGACCACAAATTTAGATGAATTTACCTGGAAGTTTAAAGGAAGCTCTCAAATAGTCTTTAAATCATCAACAATCGAAAAAACCGTCAGCTATGAGCTTATAAACGACAATACAGGGCTTGTTTTTACACCGGCTCTTTCAAACAATAAATCGTCGGAGGTTTGGTATTTATATACAGAAGATGAAGAAAGTGAAGAAGAGGAAGAGTAAATATTACTCTTCCTCTTCATTTTCGTCTGCTATTCTTTTAGCCACAGGCAGAAAATCGCCGTTTGACCATTTATCCTCATTCATATGAATAACTATAAAGGCTGCCGCCGTCAGAATAACCCCCAAAGTGGCGGAAATTAAAACCTCGTTGCCTATATTAAAATGCAAAGCTCCGTAATAGCCCCCTATAATGCCAATCATAAAGAAAACAAAGGGCACGCCGTACATTATTAAAACGGCTTTCATAAAGTTGGTCTGTTCAATAAAAACCTCAACCCTGTCTCCCACCTTTGCTCCGCAAAGGTTTTTTGCTTTCATTTCCATATCTTTTTCGGTAAGTCCTGCGGAGCAGGCTCTGCACTTTCCGCAGGCTTCACGTCTTTTTAATGTGAGTGTTACTAAATTCCCCTCACAAGCCGTAACTTTTCCAAACTCAGCCACAGCAAAACCTCCTTAATATTAGGTTGTTTTTTTACTCCTCTTCCTCGCCTAAAAGAAGCTTATCCGCAAACTTCTTATCCCCGTCAATAAGTATTCTGTCCGCAATTTTCTTAAGCTCATCGTCGCCTATGGCGGTTACTCTGCCCTTGTCAAACTGGTGGTCAACCCATGCCTTAAGAGCTCTTGTAATTTTGTCTCTCTTTCCGAACTCCCTGTCTTTATAATTGGAAGAAAGCCAATAGGCAATGCCCGCAAGACCCGATGTTTTTGAAACGGAAACCTTAACAGGTCTTTTAAGAAGCTTTTCCGTATTAAATATGTTGTAAATTTCTTCGTTTTTAAGTATTCCGTCGGCGTGGATACCGGCTCTTGTTACGTTAAAGTTCTTTCCTACAAAGGGTGTCATAGGCGGAATTTCATAGCCTATTTCCTTTTCAAAATATTCGGCTATGTCTGTAATAACGGTGGTGTCCATACCGTCAAGAGTTCCTCTCAGCTGCGCATATTCCATAACCATAGCCTCAAGAGGTGTATTGCCGGTTCTTTCGCCAATGCCGAAAAGTGAAGCGTTTACAGAGGAACAGCCGTAAAGCCATGCAGTGGTTGCGTTTGTAACGGCTCTGTAGAAATCGTTGTGTCCGTGCCACTCCAAAAGCTCTGAGGGAACAGAGGCGTGGTGGTTTAAGCCGTAGATTAAGCCGGGAACGCTTCTGGGCATTACAGTACCGGGGATAGAAACGCCGTAGCCCATAGTGTCGCAGGCTCTTATTTTAATAGGAACTCCCGACTCCTTTGAAAGCTGGTTAAGCCTGTCTGCAAAGGAAACTACAAAGCCGTAAAAGTCGGCTCTTGTTATATCTTCAAAGTGACAGCGGGGGTGAATACCCATTTCAATACAGTTGCTTATTACCTTTATATATTTGTCTATTATTTTGCTTCTTGTGGACTTCATTTTTTCGAAAATGTGATAGTCCGAGCAGGAAACCAAAATACCCGTTTCTCTTATGCCTATAGCCTTGGCAAGCTCAAAGTCCTCTTTTGTGGCTCTTATCCATGTTGTAACCTCGGGAAATTCATATCCCAACTCCAGACATTTATAAACAGCCTCCTGATCGTTTTTGGAATAAATGAAAAATTCGCTCTGCTTGATTTTGCCCTTGGGGCCGCCCAGCTCCTTGAGCATTTTATAAATCGTAACAATCTGGTCTACAGTATAAGGATCTCTTGACTGCTGACCGTCTCGGAAGGTTGTGTCTGTAATCCAAATTTCATCGGGCATATTCATAGGCACTGTTCTGCGGTTAAAGGCGATTTTGGGCACTTCGTCATAGCTGTAAAGATTTTTGTGTAAATTCGGCTCTTTAACGTCCTGCAATGGATATGAAAATTCTCTTCTCTCTATTAAATTATGCCGCTTATTGAAATAAAACATATCATAACCTCCCTACTCTTAATATTAACAACTTCTTATAGGCATAATTTTAAACTCTTTTGAACCGTATGTCAAGGGATTAGTTATTGAAAGTATGAAATTTTTGAATATTTAGTAACAGTTCAGCCGTGTCTCTTATTTTTAGATTTTTGCATATTTATATGCATAAAAGCTAAAAATGAGACACGAGCGGAACACCAAATAATGAGCAAAAGTATTGCCGCATAGCGGCATCGGATGCGAAGCAGACGTTTTGCGAATTAGTTGGCTGAACTGTAACAGTATATACATATTTTTTTGCATTTGAAGTCTTTTATTTATAAATTTTTTTATTATAAAGACAAATTTCCTAACTAACTCTTTTTGAATATATTAACATAAAAAGATAAAATATTTTTTTGAGTTAAACGAGGTGGAAATATGCCTAAAATAATAGCGGACGCAACTGATAAGGAATGTCTGTCATTGTTTTTAAAAGAAGGAAATCTTATTCAAAATCTGCCGTTCATAAATTCCTGTATAATAGAAATAGATGAAAGAAGTCTGGAAAAAATAAAAAAATCAGGCTGTAAAGTGAAAATTTCAAAGGACACTGCCGTAACGGCTCAGATTGAAAGAGCTAAAAGGCGTGTAAATGCTCCCGAAGGCTGTAATTTTACGGGAAAAGGTGTTACCGCCGCTGTTTTAGACACAGGCATTGCCCCCTTGGCTGAATTTTCAGGCAGAATTAAAGCCTTTAAGGACATTGTTTCGGGAAGGCTGAACCCCTATGACGACAATTCCCACGGCTCTCACGTCTGCGGAATTTTGGGAGGAAAGGGAAAAGTCATGGGAATAGCCCCTGATATAAGCTTTGTTTGTGTAAAGGTTTTGGACAGCAGCGGAAAAGGCTCTTCCGCAAACCTTTTGGAAGGTTTAAGTTGGATTTATGATAACAGAAAAAATTATAATATCAAATTAATCAATCTCTCTGTGGGGGTTTCTGTTTCAGACAGCTTCGACCCTCTTATAGCTGCCGTTGAAGCTCTGTGGGACGAGGGCATAACAGTGATTTCAGCAGCCGGAAACGAAGGTCCCTCGCCCTGTTCTGTTACATCTCCAGGAACAAGCCGAAAGGTCATAACTGTAGGCTGTTTAGATGATGAAAGGCATTTAAGCATTTGGGGCAGCAGTATAAAGGATTTTTCAGGGAGAGGTCCCACAAAGGACTGTATTGTTAAGCCGGATATTTTAGCCCCAGGAGCTGAGATTATTTCTGTATCAAATATCGGTGAGCTTATTACTTTAAGCGGCACATCTATGTCAACTCCCATAGTAACCGGAGCCACAGCCCTTCTTCTTGAAAAATACCCTGACTTAACCCCCAATCAAATAAAATATCATTTTAAAATAACCTCGGATGATTTGGGCTTTTCAAAAAACAGGCAGGGCTGGGGGCTTTTGAATATAGAAAGACTGTTAAGTGTTGAACCCTTAAAAATATAAAGGAGGCAATTTATGGAACAAAACAGTGTTTATGATATTATAAGTCTTCTTTCGGACAAAAAATCAATTGAAACAGACTTAAACGAAATAAAAAAGCTTACTGCGAATTATTTCAGAAAAAAATATTTTGACAGGTTTAATAAAATAATTTCAGCAGAAATAAGCTGCCAAAAGGCTCATCCCTCCGATGATTTGAGACTTTTATATGCTTTAAAGCCATATGCCCCGAAAGCAGCCCCTGTTATGGACAGTATTATAGAAGCCGCAGCAGCGGCAAAAGCTATAAACAACATTAAAACCAAAATTCCGGCTGAAAATAAGGTTGCAGCCGCTTCCCTGCCCTCTGTTAATGATGACGGAGTTTATGATACCGACCCGGATTGCCTTATAAAGGCTGCTTCGGGACAAAATATAAATGATAAAAACCAAAGCTTAATCTATATTTTAATAGTAATGATGATATTATTAAAATAAATATACCTCTCAGCTGCTGTGAAATTTTTTTCAAAATAAAATCAAATAGAGAAAATAATTTCACAACAGACGGAGAGGTAAAAAAATGTTTTATTTATTATCAGTAATTTTCTGCTTTGATTTCGAAGAAGCTTTGAGGATGAGCGCATACGGGGCAAACCTTGGGAGCCTTTGTGCCGATGACTACGTGACCGCAGTTTCTGCATTCCCAAACTTTTACGCCGCTTTTTTCGAATACTTCCTTAGCTTCTACATTGTGAAGCAATGCTCTGTATCTTTCCTCGTGTATCTTTTCGATTGCCGCTACGCCTCTGAACTGAGCCGCCAAAGCCTTAAAGCCTTCTTCCTCGGCTTCCTTAGCCATACGGTCATACATATCAGTCCACTCGTAGTTTTCGCCTTCAGCTGCTGCAAGAAGATTTTCCGCTGTGTCTCCCAACTCACCTAAAGCCTTAAACCAAAGCTTAGCGTGTTCCTTTTCGTTTTCAGCTGTCTTTAAGAAAAATTCCGCAATCTGTTCGTAGCCTGCTTTTTTAGCTACAGAAGCGAAGTAGGTATATTTGTTTCTTGCCTGAGACTCACCTGCGAAAGCCTCCCAAAGATTTTTTTCTGTTTTTGTTCCTGCATATTTGTTTTCAGCCATTTAAAAACCCTCCTTTTGTTTGACAGTCTGAGTTTTAATACATTCGGGGCAGACGCAGCGCATACATAATTCATAAGAAGTTAAAACCTCGCCGCTTTGTTCCTCCAGATAGCTTTTGAAGCCCTCTAAGGCAATATCTCTTATGCTTCCGCAGCTTGTGCATACAAGATGACCATGAGGCTTTGTTGACTTGTCATATCTTTCAACGCCGTCTCCCACGGATATTTTTTTAATAAAGCCCTTGTCCGAAAGTATGTTTAAATTACGGTAAACCGTAGCTATGGAAATATTTTCGCCTATACCCTTTAAATGCATAAATATTTCCTCTGCGCTTAAATGTTTGTCGGAGCAGGCTATAACATTTAAAATTTCATCTCTCTGCTTTGACATAAAATCAGCCCCCTTATTAAAACTGAGACTTATTCTTAATCTTAAAATTATATTACCATATACATATTATTCTGTCAATACTTTTTTTATAAAATTTTTTTAAAAACTATTCTTCCTTGATAATCTCTTTTTTTAATTCATTGAAATTAGAATATTTCTTATATTTTTCCGGATTTTTCTTCACATCATAATATTCTTTTAAAGCTTCAATTGTTTCGAAATTGGGAATATCATTTTTTACAATATTTGTTTCAGCCACTTCTTCACACCAACCTTTTTTAGTCAAGACCACCGGCTTAGCCGGTGGCTTGCTCTGCCCCTATAAGGGGCT
>JAJPZT010000029.1 GCA_021204175.1 Clostridiales bacterium
GAAGCTGCTGGGGTCCACCTGCATAGCAGGTGGTTTTATTTTTCCTGCCACACAAAAACACTCCAAATTTCAAATAATGAAATTTGGAGTGTTTTTAATAGCCTCCCCTTGAGGGAAGCCTTGACTTATCCGTCACCTTATATAAGAGCAATATTCTTCCACAAAGCCGTCAAAATCTCTTCTGAGCTTCTTTTTCATAACCTTCTCGAACATATCGAAATTGGGTTTTCTCTCTTCTGTATTATGGGTATCGCTGCCGAAAACAATGGGACAGCCGCTTTTTATAAGCTGAATGGCGAAAGCCGTCTGTTTCCTCGAGGAAAAAATCTCGTTGTTAAACTGAATAATTGTGTCGGAAATATCCAAAATATCAGCGATTTGTGATTTTGTATAATATTCGGCACATCTGTTAAGGTGGGCAATTATGGGCGTAACGTTATATTCCGCCTGAATATTCATAATTTCCTCTTTCATCCAAGGGGAATAAGGCATATAGGGGAGCTCCAAAAGCACAAAATTCGTTCCTTCTATAATAAGCTTTTCGAAATTTCTCTTTTCGGAAAGATCTCTTTCAATTGCCACCTCAGCCCCCAAAATAATATTTTCTATGGCAGGCTTATGGCTCATAAGCTCCTCAAAGCGTTTCTTCCGCCTTTCAATAAAGGTGGTCACGCTTTCCCTGTGGGCATAAAAGTGTGAGGTCGACACTATTGTGCCAACCCCCTGACCTTTCAGCATTTCTATCATCTTTAAAGATGTTTCAGCGTCCTTTGCTCCGTCGTCCATACGGGGCAAAATATGACTGTGATAATCTACAAACATAATAATAACACCGCCAAACTGTTTTAATTTTGTTCTCCCTCTTCCAAAGAATAGCCTTGATTGTAGTTATAATTATAATTATAGCCGTAGCCGTAACCGTAGCCGCTTTTCATTTTCTGCTTCTTGCTTGCTTCGGGGTCTGCTGTATTAAGCACAACACCCAAAAGCTCGGAATTTGTAAACTGCACATTTTCCACTGCCCTCTGTAAGTCCTCTCTATGGGTAGTACCTGCTCTGACAACAAGAACAACCCCCGCTGTAAGATCCGCCAAAGCTAATGCATCTGAAACCACATTAACAGGCGGCGCATCTATAAGCACATAATCATAATTAGCTTCAGCCCATTCAACAATTTCCTTTGTTTTGGCGGAGCTAACCATTTCAGAAGGGTTCGGAGGCAGAGTTCCGGCTGTTAAAACATCCAAATTGGGTATAACATTTCTATGTATAACCTGATCTAACTTCTGCTTATCGCCTATAATATTTGACACACCGGCTTTATTTTTAATTTTAAAAAGTCTGTGAACGGAAGGCCGTCTTAAATCCATATCAATAAGAAGAACTTTCTCATTAGCCTGAGCAATAGAAATCGCCGTATTTGCAAGAACCGTGCTTTTTCCGTCGCCTTGATAAGGACTTGAAATAACAAAACTGTTTTTATTCTTCGTAGAAAGCACAAATCTTATGTTATATCTGAGAGATTTATAGGCTTCAACAACATTAAAGGGCGGGTTTGTGTTTAAAATTGTACCTCTGAATCCCTGCTGTTTTAAGCCCTTTTCATTCTTTTTATTATTTCTGTTAAATCTGATGCTTCTTTTAAGCTGTGTGAAAACATTATCCATAATTAAACCTCAATTATTCCATCTTTATCAGTATCCTGCATTTTATAATATGGTATAGAACCTAAAACAATAAGCCCCGATGTCTTTTTAATATCTTTAGAGTCAGTTATATATCTTCCCGATAATAAGAAAAAAGCAATAACAAATACTATCGCTAAAATAAAAGCAAAACCGGCTCCAAAAGCAACAATTTTTTTAGTACCGGGCAAGCCCTCATTAACATACAGACGGGCATTTTCATAGGGAGAAATATAGTCTGAGCCTACATAAAAATAAATCAAATAGGGTGCGCAGTAAGACAAAAACTGCCCGATATCCTGAGCTATATAAGGATTTTCAGAATTAACGGTTATCTCCAAAACAGCAGTATCTTCATCAACGCTGTCAACACTTATGCAGTTATATAAATCATCATATGAAACCGCGGCCCCGTCAGTATCCTGTTCTATTTGAAAATAGTTTGAAAGATATTCTGCGCCGTATTTTTTAAGAAGCATTTCTCCTACAGTGTCAAGGGCAAGCTCTGACTTTAAAAGAATTTTACAGGAACGGGTCATCTGAACATCTGTGTTAATTGTATCTACGTCAACAAGCAGCTTTGAAAGCTCAGAGTTAGTTATATAATAGTCAGCTGCATAGGTATATGTATTTTTAACCCCGAAGGTTCTAAAACATAAAGCCGCAGCCGCCCCCAAAAGGCACATATAAGCAATAAAAGCCTTTCTCTGCCAAAGGGCTTTTAAAATTAACAAAACGTTCATAAAAATCACTTCTTACGCTTAAGTTTAGACATTAATTTCTTTCATTTCGTAGTAAGGTATTTCACCGAAAACAGGAATATCATATTTTTCTCTTATAAAATCTCCGCTGTAAATCTTTGTGTCAAGCAGGTTTAATAAAACTATAACAGCACCGCAGCATAAAACACCGAAGGCAAAACCCAGCACGCCGTTTTTCTTTACATTGGGACCCGAAGGAGAAGTTGGAATTTTCGCCCTGCCGATAGGCTCTATATAGTCTATACCTACAATTCTTTTAAGCTCATCGGGAGCAATACTCTCTAAGCTTTCACAAATTGCAGCGGAAAATTCAGGATCCTCTGTTACTGCCGTAACCTCCAAAATTTCCGTTTCGTCAACAGGCTGTATGCTGATTTGTTTTGAAAGCTGCTTTGCATTAACTGTTTTTGTATCAGAACCGTCTCCTACATCAACTATTGTATAATACTGAGCAACTCTTTCTTCTCCGAACTTTTCTATAAGGTCTGTGCCTATTTTTTCGAGAATGGAATCGTTCTGTAAAATTACCGTATAGGTTTTTGCCAGCTGAATTGAAGAATTTATTTCGTTTGCGGAAATTGAGGATATGTTATTCTGCATTTCAGAGTTTCTGACATAAAATGAGAGTGATGACGTATAAGTAGGAGCTATACAGGTTATAGTAAACACAGCCGCAGCAACAAGTCCGCACACGCCGCAAAGAATTATAAGCCATGAATATCTCATAAGAACGCTTAAAATTTCAAAAAAATCTATTTGTAAGCCCTCTTCATTATTATAATTTTCTTCCACCGAAAAAACACCTCATTCGCTTTTATAGTAAACTTTCATATCTGATTATCCGTTGAGAACAATTTCGCGGTAACCTCATTATAGATTGTACTTTATTTCATCTGTTAAGTCAAGCAAAAGTTTTTCCCAAAGCAAAATATAACGCCAAAAGCAACAAAAAGCACATTTTTTTATGTCATCAATAGCCTAAATCCTCACCTACCAAAACAACCTTAATTCTGCCCTTTATTTTGGAAAATCTTGTTACCAAAATCTGACAGCAAATTGTGCTTTCGCTTAAGCAGTTTCCGCAGGCGCCCGTAACGGCGCAGGGGTTAGCTATATTAAGCCTTAAGCAGTTTGGAGCGGCGGCATTATTTCTCACTCTTTTTACTCCCGTTTCAACATCGGGAACAGCCTTGTTAAGGCTCACAAGCAGAAGCACGTTTTCAGGCCCCCAAACATAGGCTGAAACCCTGTTGCCTGCTCCGTCAATGTTTATAAGCTCACCGTCATAGGTTATTGCGTTGGAGCTGCCTATGAAAAAGTCCGAAAACATACCTTCACGCATAATCGAAAGTTTTTCTTCGGGAGTTTTGGCTTCGTCTCTGTCATAAATCTTATAGCTGCCGCCTTTTAAGGCGCTTATAAGCCCTGCTTCCTTAATGCTTTCCGAGCCGCCCCAACAGACACTTGCCCTCTTGGGAATAATCTCCAAGGCTTTTTTCAGGGCTTCTTCCTTTGTTTCGCAGTAGAAGCCTTCCATATTTCTTTTGTTTAAGCCTTTAATTATCTTTTCGGCTAATTTTTCCTTATATTGATCCTTAAATCCCATAAAAATACCTCCTCTTTAAAGCGCAGTGTTGAACTGTCAAATATTAAATGTCTAACTTAACATAATTTTCAAGAAGCTGTTCCAAAGTGTCTCTCTTTCTTGTTAAAACAACCTCTCCGTTTTCTCTTATGAAAACCTCGGCAGGTCTTAATCTGTTGTTGTAGTTAGAACACATAGAGTGACCATAAGCTCCGGCATCTAATATGCCCAAAATATCCCCGGCTTTAATTTCGGGAAGAAGTCTGTCCTTGGCTATAATGTCGCCGCTTTCGCAGATGTTGCCTACGATTGTGATTTCCTCTTCGTTTACAGGTCTTGCCTCTTTCGCATAAACCTCAATGTCGTGGTGGGAGTCATACATAGCCGGTCTTACGAGAACATTAAAGCCTACGTCTGTTCCGGCAAACTTATGAGGGCCGTTGTATTTAACACAGTGAACGTCTGTCAAAAGAACGCTTGACTCGGCTGAAATATATCTGCCGGGTTCAATTCTGAACGTAATTTCCTTGCCATACTCCTTAACGAAGCTTTCGAAAACCTTGTCAAGCTTTTCGCCGCATTCCTTAAGGTTAAGTCTGGGCTGACCGCTGAGTTTTTTATAGGGAATGCCGAAGCCGCCGCCGAAATCCACAAATTCCAAATCGTCAAAGTTCTTAGCAATATCCAAAATGGCTCTTGAGCCCTCGATATAGGGGTCAATTTCCATAAAAAGTGAGCCTATGTGCTGCTGAACGCCTACAAGCTTAAGGTTATACTTCTTCAAAATTTCCTTAACCTGAGGAATGTATTCGGGATTAACGCCGAACTTTGTCTTTTTGCCTGCGGTAACAACCTTTTCGTGGTGACCTGCCCCTATTCCGCCGTTAAAACGAATGGCAACCTTTCCGCCGTTGTTAAGCTTTCCGTAGGTTTCAAGCTGTTCAAGACAGTCTACACAAACAAGAATGCCCTTGTCTATGGCAAACTGCATTTCGCTTTCGGAAACATTGTTTGTTATCATAAATATGTCGGAGGGTTCAAAGCCTGCTTCAAGCTCAGCATAAATTTCCCCCGGGCTCATAGCGTCTACGTGAAGACCCTCGCTTTTGACTATCTGTAAAAACGCAAGGCTTGTATTGGCTTTGGCTGAATACTGAGCCAAAAATTTGGGGTAGCTTACAAGGTTTTTTAGCTCTCTGCATCTTTCTCTTATAATGCCCTCGTTATAAACATAGAGAGGACTGCCGTAGGCTTTAACAAGGTCGAAAACATCGTTGCCCTGGAAAAAATCAAATTCATCTGGTACCTTTCCGTTTAATTTAAAGATATTTATTTATCATTTATCTTTAGTATAGATATATTGAAATTTTAATTTGTTTGCTTCAAGTTGTCAAGAGGAATGCCGAACAATTCAATATGAAAAATAATTTTAGCGGAAGCGATGGAAAAATCCAGCGGAAGAGCAATAAAGAAAAGCAACTTTTTACAAAAATAAAGCTTTTCTTTATGCGTGAAGCGCAGTATTTTTCCATAAAATTATTTTTCATTACCTTTAAATCGGCAATGCTCAAGTCTTTCCTTAATGGCTTTAAAATCCTCCCACGCAGGGCGTTTTTTGCTTTCGTCCCTCAAAAGAGCCGACGGGTGGAATGTGGCGGTAAAGTCTACGCCTTTTTTATAATACCACTTTCCCCTGTCACGGGTAATTCGAAACTCGGGTTCAATAAGGGCTTTTGCGGCAATTCTGCCCAGACACACAACGATTTTGGGCTGAATGAGAACATACTGCCACCTAAGCCAGTTAAGGCAGACATTATATTCCTCGGGAAGAGGGTCTCTGTTTGAGGGCGGTCGGCACTTTACCACATTGGCAATATATACCTCTTTTCGTGAAAGCCCTATTGACGCCAGCATTTTATCCAAAAGATGACCGGCTGCCCCTACAAAGGGCTCGCCCTCCATATCCTCGTGATAGCCCGGACCTTCGCCCACAAAAAGAATATCGCTGTTTCTGTTTCCCGTGCCTAAAACAACGTTATGCCTTCCGTTACAAAGAGGACAGCGTGTACAATTATTCACTGCGTTTTCAAGTTCTTCCCAAGTAATCATCTTTTAAGCCCCATTATATCGAGAATTTCTCTCTGTCTGCCGAACATTTCCTTCTCTTCCGCTTCTGTCATATGGTCATAGCCCATAAGATGAAGCATACTGTGAACAGTCAAAAAGCCAAGCTCTCTCTCAAGACTGTGACCGTAGCTTAAAGCCTGTTCTTTCGCCTTTTCAACGCTGATAACAATGTCTCCCAAGGGTACGGGGTGACCCGAAAAGTCGGGCAGTTTCTCTTCAAAATCTATCATAGGAAAACTGAGAACATCCGTCGCCCTGTCAATGCTTCTGAACTTAGAGTTTAGTCTCTTTATTTTCTCATTATCCACAAGGGTCAGGCTTACTTCAACGTTATCCGAAAAGCCCTCATATTCAAGTGAGGATTTAACGGCGTTTTCGAAAAGCTCCGTAAGTTCGGGAGTTATAATAAGATCGGTTTCGTTTTCAAACAAAAGCTTCACTTTTTCTCCCCCTCCTTTTTATCGGCTTTATCGGTTTTTTCATCCTTTTCTGCAGAGGTTTCGTCCGGCTTTTTGGTTTCCTTAACGACCTTCTTAACGTCTTTGTTTTCCTTGCTCTCAGACTTTTCAATATTTTCGGTCTTTTCGGCTGTTTTACCCTCGTCTGTCTTTTCCTCATCGGGATATGCTATTCTGTTGTGGTACATACCCTTTAAAATTCCGGCAAGAGTTTTTTGTATAACGTCCAAATCCTTTATTGTAAGACCGCTGTCTATAAGCTGACCGTCCTGAACCTTTTCGTTTATAATGTTTTTAACAACTCCGTCAAGGTCGTTAAGCATTTCCTTTTTGTTATTGTTAAAGCTTCTGACAGCCGCTTCGGTAGTGTCTGAAATCATAATTATGGCAGATTCCTTAGATGTAGGCTTTCTGCAGGGGTATCTGAAATCCTGCTCTTTAACCTCTTTTGTGGATTTTTTGTTGGTTTTAGCCTTGAAATAGAAAAATTTGATTATGCCCGTGCCGTGATGTTCATAAATAATATCCAAAACAGGCATGGGAAGTCTGTGCTTTCTGCCTAATTCAAGCCCGTCCACAACATGCTGCTTTATAATTCTTACGCTTGAATAAGGGTCTAAAAAGTCATGAGGTGACTCTCCGGCAATATTTTCGGTAAAATACTGAGGGTTTGAGAGCTTTCCTATATCGTGATAATAAGCCCCCACCCTTGCAAGGGTTAGGTTTGCGCCGATTTCATTGGCGGCTGTTTCCGCAAGGTTAGCCACTACAAGAGAGTGGTGATATGTACCCGGTGCTTCAAGCATAAGCCTCTTTATAAGGGTCTTGTTTGGGTTTATAAGCTCGGAAAGTCTAATATCCGAAACAATTCCGAAAAGAGACTCCCAAACAGGCAGACTGCCTACGGCAATTATAACATAAACAAATGAAACCGCAGCGGTAAAAGCAGCGTCAAAGAGACTTCTTGGGTTAAGAGCCTGTCCGTCAACAGCGTTTACAGCAAGCATAACAATGCCGCTTATGACAGAAGCCAAAAAGCCCCTGAAAATAGCCTTTCCCCTTTCCTTTGTGGGGCAGACCATAAGAACCATTATGTGACCGCTGATTATAAAAAACAGGAAAAAGCCTGCGTCGCCGCCGGTAATAAGCATTGTTATGGAAGTAACAACGGGTATAAATATAAGGGCTATGCCTGTTGACAAAAGCAGTGTAACAATAACCAAAAAGCCCAAAATAGGTATAAAGTAAAAGCTTTGAAGGGAGCTGACCGCAAAGGACAGAAGTATAACAAGGGCGTAAAGAGCAAAAAGCAGAAGCCCCTCATTGCCCATTAAAATCCTTTTCCGGTTAAAGTTAGTAAAGTAAAGAAGTATGCCCAAAAACATAAATGTAATAAGGAGACATTTCCCCGCAAAGGGAATAAGGCTCATTTTATAGCTTTCTGAGCGAATAAAGCCGCAGGCTTCAAGAGCATAATAGGCTTCTTCCGTTATGATTTCGTTTTCGTCTACTATTTTCTGATTTTTTTGGATAAGTACGGGAGAAACGGCTTCAGCGGCGGCTTCTCTTGCGATTTCCGTAGCTTCCTCATCTATGAACACGTTGTTTTGTAAAGCTCCGGTTATAATGTCATAGGCAACGCCTACAAGGGAATTGTCAACAGAGGAAAGATAAAGCTGTTCCTTTATTGTAAGCAGAGCCTCGTCAACGTCAGTAACTCCCCCCTGCAAAACGGAGGTTACAAGCTCAGTTACCTTGTTTTCGAACTCACTGTATTCCGTAACGGACAGCTCACAGAGAGCTTTTATTTCAGTGGCGGTAAGCTTTATATCCTCGTGTTCTTCTATAGGCGCATAGGACGCCAAATCGCTTAACTCAGCACCTGAGACATATTCCGTTCTCAGCTCCGACACAAGCTCAAAATAGCTTTCAAGCTCCTCTAAAACCTGCGGCATAACCTCGTTATCCGTAATATAAACAGGACCTACCGCTTCTCTGGCGGCTTCTCTGAGCTTTTCGGTTTCTCTTACGTTTTCGGTGGTGGCAGCTGCCACATATTTTTTGTCGGAAACAGAGCCTATTTCAATGTCGCTGCCTGTGTTTATCCAATAGGTTGAAAAAACCGCAGCCAAGGTTAAGGCGTAAGCAACTATTAAAAATATAAGGTCTACAATACCGCTTCCCACCGGTTTTTTTTCGTTCATCTTCTGTATCTCCTGTTTCTGTCAGTCGGAGCGGGCTTTTGCTTCTCCTTGAGCTCTTCCTTCTCCTTTTTGGCTTCATATTTTTCATAAGCCTTTATAATTTTTTGAACTAAGGGGTGTCTTACAACGTCTCTTTCCGATAGGCGGTTTATGCTTATGCCTTCAACGTCGGAAAGTATTTCCACTGCCTGCAAAAGTCCCGATTTTTTGCCCCGGGGCAGGTCAATCTGGGTAGTGTCGCCGGTTATAACAGCCTTTGAGCCGAAGCCTATTCTTGTCAAAAACATTTTCATCTGCTCCGGAGTTGTGTTTTGGGCTTCGTCAAGAACAATGAAGGCATTATCGAGGGTTCGTCCTCTCATATAGGCTAAGGGCGCAACCTCTATAGCCCCTTTTTCCATATTTTTAGCAAATGTGTCTGAGCCCATAATCTCGTAAAGGGCATCGTATAAGGGGCGGAGATAGGGGTCTACCTTCTGCTGAAGATCACCCGGGAGGAAGCCTAAGTTTTCTCCTGCTTCAATAGCCGGACGGGTCAAAATAATTCTCGAAACCTCGTGGTTTTTGAAGGCGGAAACCGCTGTAGCCATAGCGAGGTAGGTTTTGCCTGTTCCGGCAGGACCTATTCCGAAAACAACGGTGTTTTCTCTTATTGCTTCAACGTAGTTAAACTGACCGAGAGTTTTGGGGCGTATGGCTCTGCCTGCCACTGTCATACATACAAGGTCGGAGCTTATTTTTTCCACCTGTTCCGGCAGAGTGTCATTCAGCTCATCGGCAAAATAGTCTATCATCTGTCTGTCGATTTCTCTGCCCTTTTTGGCTTCGTGAACAAGCACCTCCAAAAGGCTTTGGGCTTTTTCCGCTTCTTCGCCTGTAATAACAATTTCACCGTCTCTGTTTACAATCTTAATACGGTAAAGCTCTTCAATTCGCTTAATGTTTTCGTCAAAGCTGCCGAAAATGTTTAAAATAATATTGTTTTCGGCTTCAATCTTTCGTTTCTCCATTACAAGAG
>JAJPZT010000069.1 GCA_021204175.1 Clostridiales bacterium
ACCCTGATGGCTGCGGATATTTTAACGCCAAAATTGGGAAACGACAAAAACAAAATTGACCTGACCGACCCCAAAGGCGGCTTTTCAGCTATTAATTCGGAAAGCAGTGACTTGGCGGTTATTGCGGTGCCCTCTTACGGAGGAAGAGTGCCGGCTCTTGCGGCGGAAAGACTGGCTGAAATTAAGGGAAACAACGCACTTTGTGTTTTGGTCTGCGTTTACGGAAACCGCGACTATGATGACACACTTGCTGAATTAAAGGATATAGCGGAAAAAAGCGGTTTCAGGGTGATTTCAGCCGTTGCCGCAGTTGCGGAGCATTCAATCGTCCGCCAATATGCCGCAGGCAGACCCGACAGCAAGGACGAAGCAGAATTACAGGGCTTTGCCGAAAAAATTCTCGAAAAAATCAAAACCGACGTTGATGAAATGACTGATTTGGAAATACCCGGAAATCGTCCCTATAAAAAGAGCGGAAAGGGAGGGCTTGTTCCCAAAGCAGACAGCAGCTGTACCGGCTGTGGGTTATGCGCGGAAAAATGCCCTTCACAGGCAATCAGCAGGAACGACCCTAAAAGCACAGACGGGGAAAAGTGTATTCACTGTATGAGATGTATTTCAATATGTCCGCAGTCCGCAAGAAAGGTAAGCAAGGCGGCGGTCTCCGCCATAGCCCTGGCGCTTAAATTAGTCTGTTCTGACAGAAAGAATAATGAGCTTTTCATTTGATGACAGCACGTATAAGGGAGGGGTTCTATGCCTTTTGAAATAGTAAGAAATGATATTGTAAATATGCAGACGGACGCCGTGGTAAACACCGCAAGCCCAAACCCGGCAGTAGGCTCCGGGGTTGACAGCGCAATACACAAAAAAGCCGGGCATAAGCTTCTTGCCGCACGTCAAAAAATCGGTGATATTGCATTAGGCGAAGCGGCAATAACTCCCGGTTTTGGCTTAAATGCAAAATATGTTATACATACTGCGGCTCCTGTTTGGGAAGGGGGCATCAGGGGAGAGGAGCGGCTTTTGGCTTCCTGCTACAGAAGGTCTTTGGCTTTGGCGAAGGAATATAAGTGTGAGTCAATAGCCTTTCCTTTGATTGGTGCCGGAAATTACGGCTTTCCCAAGGCTTTGGCTCTTCAAATTGCGGTGAAAGAAATAAGCGCTTTCCTTTTGGAAAATGATATGCAGATATATTTGACCGTCTTTGACAAAAAAGCCTTTGAGCTGTCGGAAAAGCTTTTTAAGTCCGTCAGCAGCTATATAGATGAAAATTATGTTGATATAAAAAAGCTTGACGAATACGGCTTGACGTCGGAGACAAATATTCTTAAGGAACAACGAAGGCGGAAGCTTGTTGAAGGGCTTAATAAGACCGCTTTTGCCGCGGCTCCGAAAGCGGCGGAGATCCGGTATGATAATACTTACGAGGCGGCGGCTCCCGAAAGTATAAATGACTGGGGAAGGCTTTTAGACAAATTAGACGCAGGCTTTTCAGAGACCCTTCTTAAGCTTATTGACAAAACGGGAAAGAAGGACTCTGAGATTTATAAAAAAGCCAATGTAGACAGAAAGCTTTTTTCGAAAATCAGAAATAATCCCGACTATAAGCCATCTAAGCCTACAGCTTTGGCGTTTGCCTTTGCCCTTGAGCTTAATTTAGACGAAACTAAGGACTTTATAAGCCGTGTGGGGTTTGCCCTTTCACACAGCAGTAAGTTTGACGTAATTGTGGAGTATTTTCTCATAAACAAAAATTATAATCTTTTTGAATTAAATGAAGTTTTGTTTGCCTTTGACCAGCCGCTGATCGGCGCATAAAAATTTTTTTAAAAGTCGCCTGCCGTGCGACCTTTTATCCTTCTGTTATGAGTATAATGAAATCACAGTAAACAATTAACAGCTTATTACAAACAGGAGGAATTTAAAATGACAGAGCTTATTTTTATCTTAGACAGAAGCGGATCAATGGCAGGACTTGAAAAGGACACAATCGGCGGCTTTAACTCAATGATTGAAAAACAGCGTAAAGAACAGGGTGAAGCCCTTGTTTCCACAGTGCTTTTTGACAGCACAGCGGAGGTTATTCACGACCGTATTTCTATCGGTGATGTGCCTAACCTTACGGAGAAGGAATATTATGTCAGAGGGTGTACTGCTCTTCTTGACGCAGTAGGCGGAGCAATTCACCACATAGGAAACATTCACAAATATGCCCGCAAAGAAGACATACCTGAAAAGACGCTTTTCGTAATTACTACCGACGGTATGGAAAACTCAAGCCGCCGCTACACCTATGACAAGGTTCGTCAAATGATTGAGCGTCAGAAAACACGTTACGGCTGGGAATTTATATTTTTGGGGGGCAAACATCGACGCAGCTGCCGAAGCAAGAAGATTTGGTATTGACGAGTCTATGGCGGCAAACTATAACTGCGACGAAGCCGGAACTGCTCTTAACTTTGACGTTATAGGAGAAGCTGTAAGTTATGTAAGAAAATGCAAAATGCCCCTTCAGGCAGACTGGAAGAGCAGAATTGACGACGACTATAAGAGGAGAGGAAGGAGAAAATGATTGGAGCAATTTTAGGCGATATTATAGGCAGCCCTTATGAATTTGACAGGGGCAATAAAAGCAAGGATTTCCCATTGTTTTCGAAAAATTCAGCCTTTACGGACGACAGTGTAATGACAATAGCCGTTTGCAAAGCCTTTCTTGAAGCAAAGGCGGACGACACCGACGAGGTTATTTTGAAAAAACTTGCGGACAGTATGAGAAGCTTCGGCAAGATGTTCCCCGACGCAGGATACGGCGGAAGATTTCGCCTGTGGCTTAAAACCCCTTGGCTTAAAGCCTATAACAGCTTCGAAAACGGCTCGGCAATGCGTGTTTCATCAACAGCATGGCTTTATAACGACATTAGTGTTCCGTAAGACACGCTGCAAGGCTTTCCGCTTTGGTTACTCACAATCATCCGGAAGGCATTAAAGGAGCTGAAGCTACAGCCTCGGCAATATTCCTTGCGAGGTCGGACAGCAGCAAGGGGGAAATTAAGGATTATATTGGGAAGGAGTTCGGCTATAAGCTTAACAGAACCTGTGACGAAATAAGACCGGATTATCACCACGTTGAAACCTGTATGGAAACTGTGCCCGAAGCAATAACGGCTTTTTTGGAAGGGGAAAGCTTTGAAGACGTTATACGCACTGCCGTTTCTTTAGGCGGAGACTGCGACACTCTGACAGCCATTGCCGGGAGCATAGCCGAAGGGTTTTACGGCGTTCCCCGTGAGCTTAAAGAAGAGTGTTATAACCGTCTGCCTGAACCCCTGCTTAAGGTTTTAAAGGATTTTAGGGAACGTATTGGACAGCAGCACTAAAAATTCACAGTATATTGCCGACAAATAAAAAAGCTTTTATTATCATTGTGAATAACAGCTGTTTCTTATTATAAAAAATAAGACGGTTTGTGAAAGTTCCGGCACACCGTGCTCGGCTGAGGAGCCGGCGGAAGAAACAGCTTTGACGATGTTGTAAGCTTTGTGAAATAACAAGGATAAAAATGTTACAAATATAAAATCTTAAAATTGTGAACATTTTCTTTTGACATTCACAGTATATCGGAGTACAATAAACTCTGAGAGAGAAAAATTGTGAGAAAACCGCAAAAAAAGCATACAATTTTTTACAGGAGATGATTTAATGAAACGAAGCAAAATTCTGCTTTTTACGGCTGCGGCGGCTTTAAGCCTTAATGCATTGTCGTTTACGGCTGTCTGCGGCGGCGAAAGCCTTACAACTGTAGTAAAGGGTCAAAAAACCGCCTCCGCTGTTGTCATTGACGGAAGAACCTTCATAAGCTTAAGGGGCTTTTCCGACGCAACAGGGGCTGAAGCGAGCCTTTCCGATGACAACACGGTTATTGTTTCACTGGGAGATGAGGAGGTTATTATGAAAGCCGACAGCAATATTATAAGCGTTAACGGCGAAAACGTTGAAACAGACGCAGCTGCCCGGATTATAGACTCTGAGATTATGATCCCTTTAAGAGCAGTCAGTGAAGCTTTGGGGGCTGAGGTAAGCTGGGACAGCGAAACAAAGACAGTCACAGTCACAACCGGGGAAACAGCCGAAACAGAAGCTGCTTCAGATGTTCTTTCGAAAATCGACAGCACAAAATGGCAGTATAACGAGGAAAGCGGCGTTTACTGGCAGGTTGGCATAAACTACTGTTCAAACCCCGTTGACTTAACATATGAAACAATGGGTATTTTCGTACCTGAAGAATATATGAACGCAGAAGCCAACGGTGACGGAACCTACACCTGCACTGTCAACACAAACGGTCAGTTAAAGGGTTATACAAGCGAAACTGCGCCTATGGTTATTCCCGTAAACACTCCCGGCTACAGTGCAATGAAAGCGCCCACGGGCTATGTCAGCGGAGCCGAAAGCTACACAAGTCAGGGCTTTATTTACGTAAACCCCGGCTGCAGAGGAAGAGACTCGGGAGCTCCCACAGGGGTTACCGATTTAAAGGCGGCAGTCAGATTTATCAGATATTCGGCTGAAAATATTCCCGGAAGCACCGACAGAATTTTCACCTTCGGTATGAGCGGCGGCGGCGCACAAAGCGCACTTATGGGCGCAACAGGCAACAGCAGCCTTTATACCCCCTATTTACAGGCTATCGGAGCAGTCGAAGGCTTCAGCGATGCAGTTGCCGGGTCTATGTGCTGGTGTCCCATTACAAACCTTGACTATGCCAATGAAGCATATGAGTGGAATTTGGGAGTTACGAGAACAGACCTTGATGAAGATATGCAGGCACTTTCCGACGGTTTGGCTTATGCCTATGCGGACTATATAAACAGTCTGGGGCTTAAGGACGAAAAAGGAAATGTTCTCACACTGGAAGAATCCGAAAGCGGAATTTATCAGGCAGGCAGCTATTATGACTATATAAAGGGCGTTATCGAAAATTCTCTTAACAACTTCTTATCCGACACAGAGTTCCCCTATACACCGGCGTCAACAGGCGGCAGAGGCGGAAACTTCGGCGGCGGTAATTTCGGCGGCGGAAATATGCCGGAGGGAGATTTGCCTGACGGAGATATGGCAGACGATATAAGAATTGAGGATTTGGACGGGATTGCCCGCAACGACACAGCAGAAGATGCCGACACAGAAGAAAAGACATACGAAACACCTGCGGACTATATCGCTTCTTTAAACAGCAATTCTCAATGGATAATTTATGACAGTGAAACAAACACCGCCGAAATTACAAGCGTTGAAGATTTCGTAAAGAACTGCAAGAAAGCCTCAAAGAGCTTAGGCGCTTTTGACCAGCTTGACAGAGGTCAGGGCGAAAACACTCTTTTCGGTTACGGCGACGGAAGCGGCGCTCACTTCGACAGCGTTATGGCGGAGCTTTTAAAGGGAACAGAGTATGAAGACGACTTCAGCGCCGACCTTTCAAAAAAGGACTCTGTAGGAAACACAGTCGACACAAGAATTGATATGTATACTCCCCTTTATTATATAAGCAGCGCATACTCGGGTTTCGGAACTGCCGATGTGGCTGAATTTTGGAGAATAAGAACAGGCATTAACCAAAGCGACACAGCCCTTTCAACGGAAGTAAACCTTGCTCTTGCTCTTGAAGCCTACGGCAGGGACGTTGACTTCGAAACAGTTTGGGGTCAGGCTCACGTCGAAGCCGAAAGAAGCGGAAACTCATCCGAAAACTTTATAGCTTGGGTAAATGAATGTGTAAAATAAAATTTTAATTTGTATTGAATGATAAAAAATCTCTGCCGAAAACTCAGACGACAGAGATTTTTTGTTGTTTTGTTTGAATAAGTGTGCTATAATTGACACTGAAAATCCGGTGTCTTTTGACAGAGGTTCCCGCAAAGAGTAAAGACCGGAACCTGAAAGAAATCGGGACGGGCGTTTTTTTGTCAAGTCGGAATAACCGGTTTTAATTTTATTATGAATTGTATGAGGGGAGAAATTATTATGAACATTAAAAGAGGAATTTTTGCGGCAGTCGGCATTTGCATTGCGCTATTAATTTATGCTTATTACAGCGGCAATAAAGATTTCATTGAAGAAGAGACTTACATTAACGCCGACGATGAAATCATTGATGAAGAGTATACCTACAGAAACAATCTTAAAGCTGTGGATCTTGAAGATGAAACAGGCTTTTATATTTATGATATGTTTAAAAGCGGCAATGAAATTTATTTTTCCGTTAATAAAGGCTTATGGAAAATGAACACCGGTCTTTACGGCTATGACGGTGAAAAGCTTAAGCCCATAGTCGAACACGGCAAAAACGGCTGTTTTACGGCAGATGAAAATTACATTTATTATGCCGCTTATGAAACTAAATATGACGTTATTGATGCCGCTGCCCAAGCTTCGGATATTATAAGACTGGACAAGACAAGCGGAGAGGAAACCCTGCTGCAAAGTGTCGAAAACCATATTTGGCAGATATATGCGGGAGAAAAAATAATTTACTCTGTTTTGGACTGTTATATTCAGGGAGGCGGATATTTGGTAAGCAGCTACTCTGTTTACAGTATGGAGCCTGACGGAAGCAGTGTAAAAAAATTAGCTGACCTGTCCCTTATCGAAATGAAGACAGGAGAAATAAGCAATTTTATGGTCGGCGGCGGCTATGTGTATTACATAAACCCTGAAACAGGAGAGCTTTGGAGGTCGGATTTTGAAGGAACTGTAAACGAATTTATAACCGATGACACAATTCTTTCAAGCGGAGATGATTTTTTCGGAGTATATATGCTTCGCGACAAAATATATTATAATTTGGCAGTCAAGGATGAGAACGGCGAGTTTATTACATATAAAACCGACAACGGCTATACTGTACCTTATTACGGGCTTTACAGAGCCGACCCTGACAATCAAAACAGAGAAACATTAAGCGAAGACGTGAGAGATTTCAGAATTGTTGATGATATGCTGATTTATAATAATGCAATATACGATGAAAATGGCGAAATCATTGCCGATAAAGATGATTTGGATGTTTACGGTGTTTTCGGCAGAGATGAAAATGACATATATTTCTCAGACTATGTTTATTCAAATTCAGACAGCGGTTCAGGCGAAAAGCATATTTATATATATAATATTGACAGCGGTGAAACCGAGGATATAACCCATATTTTTAACAATGCCCTTGATGACTTATCATCATATTAACCGAAAGCATTCACAGCAAATATACAAAAGATAAATTATAAGTTTTTTTGTTGTTTTATCTGCAATTGATATGATATAATAATGTCAAGAATTTCCTGTCTTTTGACAGGAGTTCCCGCAAAGGGGAGCAATTGGCGGTTATTCCTCACCTTCCTATTGCATATGAAAGATGTCATTTGTTTATTGCGGAAACAATTTTTTGCAAAACAGCAATTCAAGATATTTTGAAAAGTAGAATAGTATGCAGAGTTTAAATCCTTGCTTCTATTCTATTTTTTATGTTATATTAACAAAGTTTCGCATTTCTCCGCCATTTTAGAAATTAAAAAGTTCAAAATTACCATATTGCATCATAGGGAAACAAAAATAATTAGTGTAATTTTGGATAAATTTTGAAAATGTGAACGTATCGTTCATAGACTTCACACGGAAATACATATATTCTTTATATTGCGACAAAGCTGTCGAATAAAAATAAAGGAGATATGTAAAAATGAAAAATTTATTATCAGAAAAAATCAGAAAGAATTTCGGGAAGGCAATCAGAAAGTTAAGATTGTCCCGAAACTTAACGCAGGAGGAACTCAGTGAGAGAATAGGCGTTTCAAGGGAATGGATTTCCAAGCTTGAATGCGGAAAATCAAGTCCCAGCTGGCTTGACTTGCTGATTTTTATGATAGTCATTAAATTTGAAACTATTGAAGAAGTTAATTTGTTTTTAGAGGAGGCGACATCCGGTGTATTTATACATACTTTCTAAGGAAAATTTGCATAATTCATATATTGGAAATTATATATCCTATGGCATTGAATGTATAGAGATTAAAGCAGGACAAGCCAAACAGGCTGCATTTATTTCCGATGTTTCAGTGAATTTTTGTTTTGCTGCCGATTTGGCATTGAAATGCACTTTAGGTCAGCTGTCGCCCTGTCATCTTGCTGATGTTGTGGAAGATGAGATTTAGGCTATGACAAAACAGCGGAGGTAAAAATGACTAAATTCGGTTCTAACATTAAGAAATTGAGAGAAAGCAAAGGTCTTTCACTATCGGACGTTGAGGAAAAGCTCGGCATAACAAAAGGTCTAATATCAAGATATGAAAACAATTTGGTAGATCCGTCATTAAGTGTGGCAGCAAAATTCGCCAAATTTTATTCTGTATCACTTGACCATTTGGCAGAACTAAAGTAGAATTCACCATAACAGCAGAGGATTTTTTGCAAATTCAGAACTTAACAAAACATCATAAAAAAGGATAGAATGAGAGAACATACAATTCTCTTGTTTTCTATCCTTTTTCGTTTTGAACATTTTTCAGCTGTATATTTTTAAATCTTATTCATTAACAAGTCTGCGATATTTTGGATAGTCATTTTCAGGGATTTCAACCAGTTTCATAGCCTGTTCAATGCCAATTCCCAAGTTTTTCATTAATTTTTTCAGAGTAGTTACCGTATTTTTTTCTTCTCCTCTTTTTTCTCCTCGTCTTTCAATACCATAGCTTACATTACACATAGTTGTCACCTCTTCCTCAATATTTTTTGTTATCTTGATATTAAAATCGTTTTTCATTATATTCAGTCTTTCTTTTGCGGAAAGGTCTGATGATGTTATAACTTCAATAAGTTTCAGACAGTTTTTGTAGTTTTCGGAATCACGCTGACCGAGACAAACCATAACAATATCCACAAGGTCATAGTCTTTAAAATTATATCTTGCTTCGCCTATGATGTTTTGCTCTTTCAGCGAAAACCTTGTTATTGTATTCTGCTTATTCTTTGGCGGATCACAGCATATCCATATGCTTACAACCTTTTTAATTTTTCCGTACTCAGAATTTGAAAATTCTTTGTTATACTGGTCGGAAATAAGTCTTGAACAGTAATAAACAGCACGTTTCAACAGCGGATACTTCGGTGAAAAATCATTTTGTGCTTCAACATTAATAATCAGCTTTACTTTCCCCGAAAGGGAAGGCACATAGGCATAGAACAAAATGTCATATCTGACAACATTGTCCTCTCTGTCCATACCCTTTATAATTTCCTTTTCATTTTCGTGAACGGCTTCGACAGATATTTCAGGCTCGCCCTCGATAAACTTGTCGGCGATGTCATACTGGTCATAATCCTTAAATTCTTCCAAGCAATCTTTTAAGATATTTGCCAAAAAAATTTTTATTGCCAATGTCTTTTTAAGCTGTTCATCGCACTTTTTGTTTTCCTCATTGGTGTAAGCATTTTTCGCCGCTTCGGTCAAAACTTCCATATCAGTTTCCTTTCAAGACAATCCCAAAATCATATTCCTTACATCTATATTTTATTACATTCAGAAAACAGTGTCAAGCAAAAATAATTTTTAAGGTGTGGACACAATGCGCATATTATATTTTTACAAAAAATCAAGAACGGAG
>JAJPZT010000037.1:0-2713 GCA_021204175.1 Clostridiales bacterium
TCCTACATTTCCCCAAAATTATCAGTGTGTTTTCTTTTTCGGTATATAAGGTCATTTAGGGGCGTGGTCTAATGGTATGATAGGGGTCTCCAAAACCTTTGGCGAGGGTTCGATTCCTTCCGCCCCTGCTTTATTTAATCGTTGCTTAGCAGCGATTCTTTTTTTGCAGAAAAATGTGGACAAGGGTTATTATGGCACATAAATGCACCGCTTAAGCCAAAAGACCTAAGCGGCACATAACAACTTCGGAATTACTTGGCAGGCGTACGTTTCTCCTGTGTCTCTCGGGTTTCCCCTGTCAGTACCGTCGGCGTGTGGATCGTACGAAATTTTCCACCTCAAGTAACTCCCTTATTAATATAGTTATATTTTATCATAGTTATTCTTTTTTGTAAAGAATTATTTGTACCTAGGCAGTCTATTCCATTCTTTTTTGTCTATCTTCATAAATGTAATAATCGAATTTTTGTATCTGTTTTCATCTGTAGAAGTTATTAACCGTAAAATTGTTTTAAACAGTTCTCCGTTGTCAACTATTTCTTTTAATATCAACGCTGTTTTTGGCTTGTTTCCCTTAATAATATTATCAGGATCTGCGATTATATCGGGAAAATATTCGGCAAATTGTTCATAATCATTTGGGTGACGCTCTTTGATATGTAAAATTTGTTTATCAGCCAATACGACCTCATCTGTAACTATATCTTCGGCTATACATTTATAAATATTTATGTCTATTTTTCCTATAATTCGCACTTCATTATTTTTGCTTTCTCTGCTTTATTTTCTTAATTATACCGCTTTTATCAGAATTTTCAACCTTTATTTTTTGAATATTTTGAGATTTTTCAACAGCTCTGAAGAAATTGAAGAGTAAAATTCTTTGAAGACTTCGGGGTAGATATGCACAAAATGCAAGTACAGCAGTGGTTGCTTTTTTTGGTGGTCTAATGGTATGATTGGGGTCTCCAAAACCTTTGGCGAGGGTTCGATTCCTTCCCGCCCTTGCTTTTTTCAATTGTTGCTTAGCATCAATTTTTTAAAAACTACTTGTGAATTATTCATTTGTAGTAATATTTTGAAAAAATACCTGCTATAACATATTTTTACAGACTTCCTCTTTAAAGATGAGTTATTATTTTATGTTGACTTTTGCTTAAAAATTATGTATAATAAATATGTAAAGTTATTTATTGTTGTTATGATTACTGAATATGTTTTAACAGGAAAACTATTATAACAACAATAAATAATTGCGTTTTAAATTTAAATTAAATGGGAGGAAATTTTATGTTATCTAAATTCAAAGTCTTTTTACCTTCTTTATTCATAGCTCTGTTTTTGGTTATGGGTATAACCTGCTTTGCCGCAGACAGTGATTTTCAATTTGATGTGGAAACAGGTACAATTACAAAATATCAGGGTACAGAAACAAATGTCACCATACCCACAACAATTGCCGGCTATCCTGTTAGAAAAATAGGACAATATGCTTTTGAAAAATGCGATACGGTAGTTTCTGTATCCATTAACAACAATATAGAAGAAATCGGAATGTATGCTTTCGGAACCGGTAACGGACATATCGGTCCTCAAAACTTGAAAACTGTCTTAATAAATGCAGATACATTAATTTTTGAAAGCGGTGTCTTTAGTAACAGCAAATTAGAAAATATAACTATTAACTGTACAAACAGCATTTCTTTTGAAAAATCTTACACTTTCTATGAATGCGAAAATTTAAAATCTGTTATATTGCCGAAGGGAACAAAAAATTTATCTTTCGGTATGTTTGAATTTGATGAAAATTTGGAATCTGTTACACTCCCTGATGGTTTAGAAAGCATAGGTGAACGGGCTTTCAGTAATTGTTCTTCGCTTAAAAGCATTAAAATTCCTTCTACCGTAACGGAAGTCGAAAATGCTGCTTTCAGAGAGTGTTCATCACTTGAAAAAATTTCCATACCTAACAGTGTTACAGGAGCCTTAAGTGACTATATGTTTGAAAACTGCAAACATCTTTATAGTGTTGAAATCGGCAGTGGGATAACGACTTTAAAGCAAGGAGTATTTATCAATACTGTTATAGAAGAATTGACACTTCCGGCAAATATTGAAAAAGTAAACAGCTATGGCTTGACAGAAATGAATAATTTAAGCAAATTAACAATTATGAATGATAATATAGACGTAGGAGATGAATTGAAAAAAATTCCTACAAATTGTGTTGTATACTGCGGAGCAGATTCTAACGGGTTTAAGGCTGCTGTTTCTGCTGGGCTTAAATATGTAATAATCGAAACAGCTTCGGTTTCACAGACAGATACAACCGTTTCAGGTACGCCCATTGCAGAAACAACAGCAGTTCTTTCAAGTCAGCCTCTTTCCGTAAACGGAAGCAGCGTAAGTGTTGAAGCCTACAACATAAACGGAAGCAACTATTTCAAGCTGAGAGATATTGCTTACATAATAAACGGAACTGAAAAGCAGTTTGGTATTTCATATAACAACAGTACAAACTCTATTTCATTACTTTCAAACACAGCATATCAGGCAACAGGAAGTGAGCTTCAAAAAACTGGAGTTGCTGAAATATATACTTCACCGAGCATAGCAGCCATAACTCTTGACGGTTCAGCAGTAACAGCCCAAGCCTATAACATAAACGGAAGCAACTATTTCAAGCTGAGAGATTTGGCTTCTCTTCTTGACT
>JAJPZT010000037.1:2813-9480 GCA_021204175.1 Clostridiales bacterium
AACATAAACGGAAGCAACTATTTCAAGCTGAGAGATTTGGCTTCTCTTCTTGACTTCGGCATTGACTACAACCAAGCAACAGGCGCTATTAACATACTTACAAGCGAAGGTTATTCGGCAATTTAATAACTTTAATACAATTATTTAGGATTTATCAATAAAATTTCTGGTAAAAGGATAGAAAGCAAAGTTATAATACTATGTTTTCTATCCTTTTGAGTTTGAAATAATAAACTGCTGTTATTGAGGAAAGAGCAGCTTCAGCCGAAAAAGAAAATATATTCGCAAAAATTGTGTTGAACTTTATTAAAGGTTGTGTTAAAATGATATGATGTAAAGGAGCGAGTTAAAATGACTGAAAATAAAAGGGTTTTCCTGCTTTTGGGCTTTTTAATAATTTTGTGTATTTTAAGTGTCTGCTTAAACCGTAAAACAACCACTGTTTTCGAGCCCGAGACGGACACCTCTTTTTCAAGCTTTGAGCCTGTGGAGGAGGAAGTTCTCATAAGCGAAATGACGGAAGAGGACGGTGAAGAGCCTTCTATATATGACCTGTCGGGCTATATTTTTAAAAATTCAAACGCATACTGCGAAAGGCTTAAAAGCGAGGTAAACAATTTGGCAAACGATACCTGCGACAGGAATCATCTCTATGAGGTGGCGTCAAGCATCAGGCTCAACCAAATAAGCTACTACACAATGCTTAACGGCAGATATGAGGAAGGGGACTATGACCTTGTGGAAGCCTGCAAAAGCTACTGTTTTAATGTGGAAACGCTGGCTGCCAACATTATGAAATTTATTGAAATCGGAAGAACGAAATATATAAGCCGCTGTATGATCTGCATTTCGGCAGACGAACAGCTTAAAACAAACTTTTATAATGCCCAAAGTGCATATTATAATTTATACGAGACAGAGACAACAACAGCGGAATAAGGCTTTACGGGAGGTTCAAAGCCTATGAACAAGAATGACAAACAAATTTTCAAATTAAAATCATCTTTTAAGCCTACGGGAGATCAGCCCGAATCAATAGAGGAGCTTGTTAAGGGCTTTAAAGAGGGGGACAAGGCTCAGACACTTTTGGGGGTAACGGGCTCGGGAAAGACCTTCACTATGGCGAATGTTATAGCGAGCCTTAACAGACCCACCCTTGTAATCGCCCACAACAAAACCCTTGCGGCGCAGCTTTATAACGAATTTAAGGAGTTTTTCCCCGAAAATGCCGTTGAATATTTTGTAAGCTATTATGACTATTATCAGCCTGAAGCCTATGTGCCGTCTTCTGACACTTATATAGCTAAGGATTCCTCCGTAAACGATGAAATTGATAAGCTGAGACACTCCGCCACAGCGGCTCTTTTTGAACGGCGGGACGTTATAATTGTGGCTTCCGTTTCATGTATTTACGGCTTGGGCGACCCTATTGACTACAATGAAATGTGTGTTTCATTAAGACCGGGAATGGTTCGGGATATAAACGATATTTTGAAAAAGCTTGTGGAAATTCAGTACGACAGAAACGATGTGAATTTTACAAGAGGAACATTCAGGCTAAGAGGGGATACCCTCGAGGTGTTCCCGGCGGAAAGCTCCGACACAGCCTACAGAATAGAATTTTTCGGAGACGAGGTTGACAGAATTTCAGAAGTTGACTCACTGACGGGAAATGTTAAGGGAATCAGAAATCATGTCTGCATTTACCCTGCAAGCCACTATGTTATTAACAGAGACAAAATGATAAAGGCAATAAACGCCATAAACGAGGAGCTTGACGAAAGAATTAAGTTTTTCAAATCGGAAGAAAAATATATCGAAGCCCAGAGAATAGAAGAGCGAACCAACTATGATATGGAAATGCTTTCAGAAATGGGCTTTTGTTCAGGCATAGAAAACTATTCCAGACACTTATCCGGCAGAGCCGAGGGCAGCACCCCTCACACACTTATAGACTACTTCCCCAAAGATTTTATAACCATTGTGGACGAGTCCCACGTTTCAATTCCTCAGGTTGGGGGAATGTATAACGGCGACAGGGCAAGAAAAACCTCCCTTGTAGATTACGGCTTCAGGCTTCCTTCCGCTTTGGATAACAGACCCCTTAAGTTTGACGAGTTTGAAAAGAAAATGAACCAAATGCTTTTTGTTTCTGCAACTCCGGGAAAGTATGAAAAGACCCATTCTGAAAATGTTGTGGAGCAGATTATAAGACCTACGGGACTTCTTGACCCCGAAATCGAAATAAGACCTGTTGAGGGGCAGATTGACGACCTTATTACGGAAATAAACAAAACAGTAAAAAAAGGGTGGAGGGTTCTTGTTACTACACTTACAAAGAAAATGGCTGAGGACTTAACCAAATATTTGGGAGAAAACGGCGTTAAGGCGGAATATCTCCACTCGGATATAGACACCCTTGAAAGGCTTGAAATTATAAGAAGCCTGCGTCTTGGCGAGTTTGATGTTTTGGTGGGAATTAACCTTTTGAGAGAGGGGCTGGATATTCCGGAAACGGCTCTTGTGATTATTTTGGACGCCGACAAGGAGGGCTTTCTCCGTTCGGAAACATCTCTTATTCAGACCGTTGGCAGAGCCTCAAGAAACGCCGAGGGCAGGGTTATTATGTATGCCGATGTTTTAACCGACTCCATTAAAAATGCCGTTATGGAGACCGCCAGAAGGCGTGAAATCCAAAAGAAATATAACGATGAACACGGCATAGTGCCTAAGACCATTATAAAAAAGGTTCACGAAATAATCAAAGCCACGGAAGCCGTTGTAGGCAGAAAAACTCAGAAGCTTGAGAAGGACGCCGAGTCAATGTCGGCAGCTGAGCTTAAAATGACAATTAACTCACTGACGGATAAAATGAAAAAGCTTGCTCTTGAGCTTAAATTTGAAGAGGCTGCGGAAATGAGAGACGAAATTAAGCGGCTGAATGAGCTTTTGCTTTTGTAAAAGGAGATTGTTACAGTTATGGAAAATATTGTTATAAGGGGCGCAAGGGAAAATAATCTTAAAAATATAAATGTGGATATTCCTCGAAACAAGCTGAATGTCTTTACGGGCTTAAGCGGCTCGGGAAAGTCAAGCCTTGCCTTTGACACCATATACGCAGAGGGTCAGAGACGCTACGTTGAGAGCCTTTCCTCTTACGCAAGAATGTTTTTGGGTCAAATGGATAAGCCCGACGTAGACACAATCGAGGGGCTGTCTCCTGCGATTTCAATCGACCAAAAGACCACAAACAATAACCCCCGTTCCACTGTGGGAACAGTCACTGAAATTTATGACTATTTCAGACTTCTTTTTGCCCGTGCCGGTATTCCCCACTGCCCCAAATGCGGAAGGGTTATCGAAAGACAGTCAATAGACCAGATTGTAGACCAAATTACGGCTTTGCCCGAAAGAACAAGACTTCAGCTGCTTGCTCCCGTTGTAAGAGGGCGAAAGGGCGAACACGTTAAAATTTTGGAGGACGCAAAGAGAAGCGGCTATGTGAGAGTCCGCATAGACGGAATTATTTATGAGCTTTCAGACGAAATAAAGCTTGAAAAGAATAAGAAGCACACAATCGAAATCGTTGTTGACAGGCTTATTGTAAAAGAGGGTATTGAAGCCCGTCTTGCCCAGTCCGTAGAGACGGTTATGGCTTTGACAGACGGAATTTTGCTTGTGGACACAGGTGAAGAGACTTTGACATTTTCTCAAAACTTTTCCTGTCCCGACTGCGGAATAAGTATTGAGGAAATCGAGCCGAGAATGTTCTCTTTCAACAATCCCAACGGAGCCTGTCCCGAATGTTCGGGCTTGGGGGCAAAGCTTATTTTCGACCCGGATTTAATCGTGCCGACGCCTGAGCTTTCAATTCATCAGGGGGCAATTGCGGTTTACGGCTGGAACGCCATTATGAATGACGGATCTATGAGCAACAACCTCTTTGAGAAGCTTTCGGCAAAATACGGAATTGACCTCGATATGCCTTATAAAGACTTGCCTGAGGACATAAAAAATTTAATTATGTACGGAAACGGCGGTGAATATATTCCCGTTGAGTTTAAAAGCGGAGGAAGGCTTAAAGCCTATGACTTTTATTTTGACGGCATCGTGAACAATCTTGAAAGAAGATACAGAGAGACCTATTCCGAAAGTGCAAAAAAGGAATACGACGCCTTTATGACCAACGTAACCTGTCCTGCCTGTAAGGGCAGACGTTTAAGACCTGAATATTTGGCGGTTACAATAGGTGATAAAAATATTTCGGAAATTACGGAGCTTTCCGTCAAGGAGCTTAAGACATTTTTTGCAAACCTTAAGCTTTCAAAAAGACAGGAAGCGGTGGCAAACCTTATTTTAAGGGAGATAAGAGCCAGAGTTGACTTTTTGTGCGATGTGGGGCTTGACTATCTTACACTTTCGAGAACTGCCGGAACTCTTTCCGGCGGCGAAAGTCAGAGAATAAGGCTTGCCACACAGATTGGCTCAGGGCTTGTGGGGGTTCTTTACATTCTTGACGAGCCAAGCATAGGTCTGCACCAAAGAGACAATGACAAGCTTTTAGCCACCCTTAAAAACCTTCGTGATTTGGGCAACACTTTGATTGTGGTGGAGCATGACAGCGACACAATTTTGGCTGCGGATAACGTAGTTGATATAGGTCCGGGAGCAGGAGTAGGCGGCGGAGAGGTTGTATATTCAGGAGACGTAAAGGGGCTTCTTGCCTGCGAAAAATCCGCAACGGGCAATTATTTAAGCGGCAGAGCGGAAATTCCCGTGCCGAAGGAAAGGCGTAAGCCCGGGAAAAATTTTCTCAAAATCAGAGGAGCAGAGGTCAATAACCTTAAAAAGCTTAATGTTGATGTGCCTTTGGGTGTGTTCGTCTGTGTAACAGGTGTTTCAGGCTCAGGGAAAAGCTCCCTTGTAAATCAAATTATTTACAAAAGCCTTGCCCGAAAGCTGAACCACGCACGAATTAAAGCCGGAAAGGTTAAGTCAATCGATGGCTGGCAGGCATTGGATAAAATTATAGCAATCGACCAGTCCCCCATAGGCAGAACCCCACGGTCAAACCCTGCCACCTACACAGGGCTTTTTGACCTTATAAGAGATTTGTTTGCGGGCTTGCCGGAAGCCAAAATAAGGGGCTACGGAAAGGGCAGATTTTCATTTAACGTTAAGGGCGGAAGGTGCGAAGCCTGTACAGGTGACGGAATTATGAAGATTGAAATGAACTTTCTGCCGGATATTTATGTTCCCTGTGAGGTCTGCGGAGGAAAGAGATATAACAGGGAGACTTTGGAGGTTAAATATAAGGATAAGTCTATTTCCGACGTTTTGGATATGACCGTTGAGGAAGCTCTTGACTTCTTCCAAAATCTGCCCAAAATCAGGGCAAAGCTTGAAACCCTGAACGATGTGGGGCTTTCCTATGTTAAGTTAGGTCAGGCTTCAACAACCCTTTCGGGAGGAGAGGCTCAGAGGGTAAAACTTGCAACGGAGCTTTCACGAAAGGCAACCGGAAAGACAATTTACGTACTTGACGAGCCTACAACAGGGCTTCACACCGCCGATGTTCACAAGCTTATTGACATAATTCAAAGGCTTGCAGAAGGGGGCAACACAGTCATCGTAATCGAACATAACTTAGACGTAATCAAAACCGCCGACTATATTATCGATTTAGGCCCTGAAGGGGGAGACGGCGGAGGGCATATTGTGGCTAAGGGTACTCCCGAACAGGTCGCCGCCTGTGAAGCTTCTTACACAGGACAGTACCTAAAAAAGCTTTTGATTGAAAAGTGAGTTCGGCGGCGAAGTTGCGACGAGGCTCCCCTTGAGGGGAGCTGCTGAACGAAGTGAAGCTGAGAGGTGGAGTATTTCCTAACCAAGCACTTACTAAAACATTAATTTTGCGATTTTTTATTGACATAAAATCGGATTTTCGTTATAATATAATTAGCAGATGGGAAAAGCCACGCAGTGGGGGACTCATCGGGAGGTCCGGCTCCTGCGAATTAATCCGAAATGAAAGTAAGACAGTAAGGGCTTACATCTGTTGGCGGACAACCAAAAAAATCCGAAGTGAAAGTAAGACAGTAAGGGCTTACACCTGTTGACGGACAACCGAAAAACCGGACAGAACCTATCGGGGCTTTTATACTTACGAGTATATCAGTCCCGTTAGTTTTTATAGGAGATATTTTATATGTTATATGACAAATACGGCAATATTGTATATACAAAAAAAGATGCTGTTAAAATAATTATAGACAATTCGAAGTTGTTCAGAGATAATCTTGAAAACAAATCTTTGCTGTTTTTATGCAAAAATAAAACAAATATAAATTATTATAAGGTTGACTTTCATAGCTGGAATTATTTGCATTTTACAGGCGTTTTAACTAAACTTAAGGCAATACAGTTTTATCGAAAGGCCTTAAATAACCGACTGACAGAAGATGACTTTGTAATTAAAAATGAATTTACAACATTCAAAAAATATGAAATACTTCCTGCGGCTATGAATATAGCAAAAAATGCTATAATGGTAGGAGATTTCGGAAACCAAGGCATTAGAATAAAGGCGGATATTGGTGTCGGCAATATCTCTTATTGTGTGGCAGGAAAAATAAAACCACCTGCTATGCAGGTGGACCCCAGCAGC
>JAJPZT010000117.1 GCA_021204175.1 Clostridiales bacterium
CCGCAGGGCGAGCTTTGCCCGCCCGAGGACAGAAACTTTTCTGTGAAGTTGATGCAAAGCATCAACTTTGCGGAAAACTTGATGGTTTCTTCCTTAAACCATTCGCAAAAATGCAAGTATTTTTGCGAGCGTGTCGATAAAATCGACACGCAAAATTATTCTTCTTCGTTTAATTTATCGTAAAAAGATTTCAGCTTTTCCTTAACCTTTTTATGAACCTCTTCCGCCGGATGTCCTGTCAAAAGTGAAATTCCCTCGTCAATAGTCTCAATTGCGTAAATCTTAAAGCTGCCGTTTTTGACCGCTTCCAAAACCTCATCGTTTAAAACAAGCTCTTTAACATTCTGTTTGGGAATAATTACCCCCTGAGTGCCTGTTAAGCCCTTAATTTTGCAAATTTCATAAAAGCCCTCTGTCTTTTCGGCAACTCCCCCAATGGGCTGAATTTTGCCGAACTGGTTTACACTGCCCGTCACAGCAAAGTTCTGCTTTATAGGCAAGCCCGAAAGGCTTGAAAGTATGGCGTAAATCTCGGTAGAAGACGCCGAGTCTCCGTCAACGCCGCCGTAGTTTTGTTCAAAGCAAAGACGGCAGGAAAAGCTTAAGGGGAAGTCCTGAGCGTAGGTATGACCTAAGTAGCCTGTCAAAACCTGAACGCCCTTAGTGTGAATTTCGCCTGACATCTCGCTTTCCTTCTCTATATTCACAATTCCGGCTTTGCCCATATAGGTTGAAGCGGTAATTCTGGAGGGTCTGCCGAAAGACGCACCGTAAGCCTCCATAACGGAAAGTGCGTTGATCTGCCCTACCTGCTCCCCTTCTGTGTCGATGAGCATATCCCCCTCGGCATACATTTCCGTCAGCTTATCCTCATAAATTGAAATTCGCTTTCTTGCCCTTTCAATCGCCGCTTTAATGTGAGTGCCTTCGATATTGGGTGAGCCTTCCTGTTCGGCTATGCTGTCGGCTTCGGTTAAAACCTCGTTAAGCTTTGAGAAAATCGCCGACAGCCTGTCACGTCTGCCGCTTAACCGCTTCGAAAACTTAACGGCTTCGTTGGCGGCGGTCAGGCTCAGGGGTCTGGTTTCGTTTACCTCCGCAAAGGTCTTGAGATAGCCCATAAGCTCCGAAAGGTTGGACTTCTCCGCAGGCATTTCATAGTCGAAAAACGCCGTAACCTTGAAAAGCTTTTCTGCGTCCTCATCAGCCTCTTTCAAAAGATCGTAATAATATGAGGAGCAGACTATAATAATTTTCCCCGTAAACTTCACAGGCTCGGGCTTAAGGGTGGTTATTGAAATGCCCGAAAACTGATAGTCCTTAATAGGCTCAATATTTATTTCGCCTGTTTTCAAAACACGCTTTATTGTTTCCCATGCGTAGGACGTCTGCAAAATGTCCGTAAGCTGAAGAATTAAATAGCCGCCATTGGCTTTGTGGAAAAGCCCGGGCATAATCTTCATAAAATCGGCGGTGTAGTTGCCGTATTCGTTGTCAAACTCAACCTCTCCCACAAGCCCCAAATAGCTGGGGTTATAGCTTACGATAACAGGTGCACCCTCAAGGTCGCTGTTGTCTACAAGAAGATTTACTCCGTATTTCTGCAAAGCCTCGTCGGGGTTCTTTTTAGGGGCAAAGGGCAGAATAGCCGACATAAAGTCCTCGCCCTCGTCACTGTCGTTATCCGAAAAAAGCTCCAAATTAGAAAGAATGTCCTCCTTAAGGCTTATTAAATATTCGGCGACCTTGGGGCAGTCGGCATATTTTTCCTGCAAAGGCGAAAAAAGTCTGCCTACTGTAAACAGCCCAACGTTATAGTCTATATCAACAATTTCCTTCTTTATTTCAGACTCGGTCAGCTTAACCTCTTTTATAAATTCGTCCGCCGACTCCGTCACAAGGTCAGACCGTCTGCTGAAATCGTCTCTGACCTCCTTGCTTAAGGCGTCATATTCATCGTCTGAAATAGCCTTTCCGTCAATTATGGGTGTAAAGGTTAAGCCTCCGGCGGAATTCTTTACCGAGAAGCCCTCTTCTCTTGCCTTGTCGCTTATCTGCTTAACGGCTTCGTCACGTTTCGTCTGAATTTGCTTAAGCAAAAGCTCCTTTTCGCTTTCATACTGCTCCGTTGCGTAAGTCTTGGGCAGCTCCACCGTAAGAGTGTGAACAAGCTCCCCTATTTCAGCCTTAAAAACGCTGCCCTCACCTGAATTAAATTCAAGCATAAGGGGATTTTTAGGGTTCTTGAAATTATAAACACAGCATATATCCTTGGGGGCAGGCTCATTTGCAGCGGCTTCTTCAGCCAGCATTTTGGCAAATGCCGTTCTTCCGCAGCCTGTTCTTCCCACTGTCATTATGTTATAGCCCTTTTTCTTAAGAGAAAGTCCGAATTTTATGGCTTCAACAGCCCTGTTTTGACCTATTGCCGTAAAGCTTGTTTTCGGCGTAATATCGGAAAAGTCCGTTTCATAGAGAAGGTCTTCATATTTAAGTTCGGTTATCATAGACTTCACCTCGATTTATAAATTTTTCCACATAATAAGGGCGCTTTCCCTGTTGTCGCTGTAATATTCGGGTCTTATGCCCTCTGCCTTAAAGCCGAAGCTTTCATAAAGGTGTTTTGCAATTTCGTTTGATACCCTGATTTCAAGGGTCATTCCTATCATATGCTTTTGCTTCGCCAATTGTATCAGCTCTTCCATAAGCCTTTTGCCGACGCCTTTGCCCTGTTCCTCGGGGATAACCGCCACGTTGGTTATATGTCCCTCGTTGACAACGTGCCACATTCCGGCGTAGCCTATGGGCTTTCCCTTTTTTTCGCATATTATGTAGTAGGTCAGACCGTTTTTAAAGTCGTCCTCTATCATTTTTCTGCTCCAAGGAACTGAAAAGCACCTTTTTTCTATATCCGCTATTATGTCAATATCTTCTTTTGTCATTAATCTGAATGAAAGGGCGTTTTCTCTTTCTTCAAGCTCTCTTTCAGCCTGTGACTTTCTGAGATATATAAGCTCGGCGTTTTCAGGCTCAACAGCCTTGTTTTCCTTAACCGCTTTAACTGCCAAAGTGCCTACACAGACGGCTCTCTGAAGTTTTTTGGTGTTATCCGCAATTTCAAAGCCGGCGTTTAAAATTTCACTTTCAAAAGGAACTGTTCCGTCACCTAAAAAGACGGCAGGCTTGCCCTCTGCCTTAACCTTGTCTATCACCGCTTCAATGCTGTCTGCATCGTAGGCTGTTTTGGGCTTAAGGCTGCCCTTTTCCTTTTCATAAATGCAGTAATAAACCTGACCTCTTCTTGCGTCCATTACAGGAACCACAAGACCGCTGCTTTCCGCGGCGTTTTCCGCAATAACGTCTAAAGTGGGTACGGCTATGAGCTTTTTGCCCAAAGCAAGACACAGCCCCTTTGCCGCAGCCATACCTATTCTCAAGCCCGTAAAAGAGCCGGGGCCGCAGCTTACCGCAACATAGTCAATATCCTTTTTATCAATATCAAGGGTTTTAAAAAGCTGTTCAGCCAAAGGCATAAGTGTTTGAGAATGTGTCATTTTATGGTTTATAAAAAATTCGCCTAAAACCTTTTCTTCTGTCACGATAGCAACACTTGCGGCAATTCCGCTTGAGTCCAATGCCAAAATGTTCATAACCTCACCTCAATTTTTCTGTAATTTTCCCCTTTTTCCAAGTCCTTGCTTATGTTTATCCAAACTGCACTTTCGGGAATAGCTTCCTTCACAAGCTCCGCCCACTCTATAAGACAGACCCCTTCGCCGTAAAAATATTCATCTGCCCCTATGCCGTAAAGCTCTTCCTCGTCCTCAAGGCGGTAAACGTCAAAGTGGTATAGCTTAAGTCTGCCTAAATATTCGTTTATTATGGTGAATGTGGGGCTTGTTATATGCTCCGTTATTTCAAGACCTTTGGCAAAGCCCTTTGCAAAGGCTGTTTTGCCTGTTCCTAAGTCTCCGCTTAAGCAGAAAATGTCTCCCGGTTTTGCTGATTTTGCTAATTTTTCCCCTAATTTTTCTGTTTCCTCGGGGCTTTTTGTTATATAGATTTTATTCATTTAAGCTCAATTCCTTTTTCTTTCATAAGGTTTATGAAGTGATTACATATGATTTTCGCTCCGCTGTAGTTTAAGTGGGCGTCATCTCTGAAGTTTTCGTCCGTTACTAAATTTTCTTCACTGTTTATAATGTTATAGTCAAAATAAGGCACGTCAAGCTCCTGTGACAATAAAGCTATTTTACTATGAATTATATCATAATTTTCAATATAGTCAAGTGAAACAGGGGCAACAGGGGCGGTAACAAATATAAGTTCAGCCCCCTCTTCTTCACAAAGCTCCGCTGTCTTTCTGAGATATTTCATCTGAACGTCGGAAAAAGAGAAGTCTCTTCCGTTAAGCCCCCTGAACTGGTTTGTTTTGTCATATTCACCGGGCAGCATATTATAGGTGCAGTAGATAAAGCCCTTTGTGCCGTATTCCTCAACTCCCTCGGTGTGTTTTTCCGTTTCGGGCTTAGGTATATCGAAAAGATTTCTGAACCTCTCTTCATATTCGTCGGATTTATATGCAAAGTAGTCCGACTGGTATTTTAAAGCGTCTACGGAATATTTTATTTTTTCAGACAAGGGAAAAACCTTTTCTATATATTCCGATTTAAGGGCAGTGTCGTCCATAACCTGAAAAAGCTGGGTCACCTGATTAATTTGAAAATCTGTATTCAAAACACCCCAATAGACCTCCATAACAATGGTTTTGGGGCTTTGGTGCTTAAAAATGTCTTTAAGCTCATAATAGGTTGATGCCGGAAGCTGAAGAGGCATACCCATGTTAAAGCTGTTTGTGCCCAGTTCGCTGTCGAAAATATCAGGGTCAAAGGTGCAGTAGGCATGGGACGAACCTACGAAAATAAGGTCATAAACCTGATCCTCCTTATAAAAATCTTCAAACCTTTGAGCATTGTGGTTGTTTATCTGATTTTCTTTTGAAGCCTGCTTATAGGTCTCCCCCAGCCACATAACCGCCGGAATAAGAAGTCCGCAGAAAAGCAGGGCTTTTATAAGCAAAACCCCGTAATATTTAAAATTGGAAATATATAAATTCCGCTCCACTGTCAAACACTCCTGTTGAAATTATTATGAAAACAAGGCAGAAATAAAAGCCGAACCGAATCGGGAAAGGCGTTTTTTCCACAACACTTGTTATATTGCCTTTAAAGCTTATTAATTCCGTAAAAAACAGAATTAAAACCGAGCCGAGACTTAAGACGAGGGGGTAAAGCCCAAGCCCCCAGCTAGTAACCGAGGCATAAATATACTCCGGGTTTAAAATTTGGGTAAGATTTTCTCCCAAATGAGCAGTAATGTAAAAGGCGTCGGTCAGTGTGTCGGCTCTGAAGAAAATCCAGGCATAAACCACCAAAGCAAATGTTATAACTCCGCTTATGATGTCCGTAAAGAAGTTTTTGGGGCAAAGCTTACCTATTGTTTCGCTCTTAATTCTTCCGATTATCTGAAATGCTCCGTGCAGAGCTCCCCAAAATACGAAAGTCAGATTTGCCCCGTGCCATAAACCACTTAAAATAAACGTCACCATTATGTTAAACGCCCATCTGGGTTTTGAAACACGGCTTCCTCCCAAGGGAATATAAACATAGTCTTTAAACCAGGTTGAAAGAGAAATGTGCCACCTGCGCCAAAACTCCTTGATAGAACATGAAAAATAAGGTCTGTCAAAGTTGGTCATAAGGCTTATGCCCATTGTTTTGGCTGTGCCTATGGCTATATCCGAATAGCCCGAAAAGTCGCAGAAAATCTGTATAGTGAAAAGCAAAGCCCCTACTATAAATGAAAAGCCGTCAAAATCCTTGGGGTTCGCAAAAATCGTGTCCACTGCCACAGCCAGCCTGTCCGCAATAACCACCTTTTTAAAATAGCCTATTATCATAAGCTTAACACCCGCAATGATATTTTCCGCCCGAAATGGGTGTTTTGCGGAAAGCTGAGACAAAAGGTTTTTAGCCCTTTCGATAGGGCCTGCCACAAGCTGAGGGAAGAAAGTTATAAAAAGAGTAAACTCAAAGGGATTTCTTACAGCCTTTATATCTCCCCTGTAAACGTCTGTGGTGTAAGCCGCCGCCTGAAATGTATAAAAGCTTATTCCCATGGGCAAAATTATATTCGGCTCAAAGGGCGTAAGGTCTAAGCCAATAAAGCCCAAAGCCCCGAAAATAAGACGGCTTAAAAAAGCCAGATATTTAAAAACCGCCAGCAAGCCGAAGTTTATAATAAGGCTTAAAATATAAAGCCTTTTTTTGACCTTTCTGTCTTTGTACCTTTCTATCATAAGGGACAAGCCGAAATTCGAAAGAGCCGAAAACAAAATCAGGAGAATAAGGGCAGGCTCCCAAGCCATATAAAATATAAGGCTTGCAATAAGAAGCATAAAACGGCTCAGCTTATAGGGCAAGGCGTAATAAAGTATAAGCACAATTATAAAAAATACTATATAGTTTGCGGAATTGAACAGCATTGTTGTTTCCTCACGTTTCATCTTTAAGATACAGCTTCTATTTTAAACCAAATAAGAAAATTTTACAACGGTTTTTAGAGATATTAAAAAATTTTTAATAAAGAAGAAATTGAGCCTGAAAATATAAAGCTTTACCAAATTTTTATTTGCCAATTCGGGGTGTATGTGCTATAATAAATTTTGGTGTTTACATTCATTAATTATATTTTTACAAGGAAGTGATTTATTAAGTGGACGGTCGAAGTCGAAATACGAAAGCAGAACCTAAAGGAAAGGATTAAGCCTCAAATGAGATTTTCGCCCTTCACTTATTCTGCTTTCGTAATCAAAAAAAGCGAAAGGAGAATATTGACAATGACAGACGAAAACAGATTTGAAGAGCTTTTGGAGCTTGTAAAGGAAAAGAAGTTTGTACAGCTTAAGAAAATCCTCATTGAAATGAACGAGGTTGACGTTGCGGAATTTATTTGCGAAGCGGAAGAGGAAAAAATGGTTATAATCTTCCGAATGCTCCCCAAAGACATATCCGCAGACGTTTTTGCAAACCTTCCTATTGAGGTTCAGCACCACATTATCAAAAGTATTTCAGACCGAGAGGTTTCCCTTATAATCGAGGATCTCTTTGTGGACGACGCGGTAGATATGCTTGAAGAGCTTCCGGCAACGGTAGTCAAAAGGGTTTTAAGAGCCGCAAACCCCGACACGAGAGAGCTTATAAACAAGTTTTTGAAATACCCCGAAAACAGCGCCGGAAGCGTTATGACGGCGGAATATATAGCCCTTAAAAAGCATATGACAGTAGGCGAGGCTATCGACTACATCCGCAAAAACGGCGTTGACAAGGAAACGATTTACACCTGTTATGTAACAGACGATACCCGAATTTTGGAGGGCGTTGTGTCTTTCAGAGAGCTTATAATGAACCCCTATGAAACTCTTTTGGGAGACATAATGGACGAAAACGTAATCAAAGCCGTAACAACTGACGACAGAGAAGAGGTTGTTGAAAGCTTTAACAAATATGATCTTATTGCCCTGCCCGTTGTGGACACAGAAAACAGACTTGTGGGAATTATCACCGTAGACGATGCCGTTGACGTTATGGAACAGGAGGCAACGGAGGACTTCGAAAAAATGGCGGCTATGCTGCCCAGTGAAAAGCCCTATCTTAAAACAGGGGTTTTCCGCCTTGCGGCAAACAGAATACCCTGGCTTTTGGTTCTTATGATAAGCAGTATGCTGACAGGGGGCATATTGGCAAAATACGAACAGGCTTTTGCGGTAATTCCCCTTTTGGTCACCTTCATACCTATGCTCACCGACACAGGGGGCAACGCAGGCAGTCAAAGCTCCACTATGATTATAAGAGGTATGGCTGTAGGTGAAATTAAAAGCGGCGACTTTCTCAGAGTTTTTTGGAAGGAATTTCGTGTTGCCCTTATTTGCGGAGCGGTTCTTGCGGCGGTAAACTTTATCCGCCTTCAAATCACCAACCCCGGCAACGGACTTATTATCATTACCGTTGTTATAAGCCTTTACGTAACGGTTCTGCTTGCAAAAACAATCGGCGGGCTTCTGCCTATGGCGGCTAAAGCCCTTAAGCTCGACCCGGCTATTATGGCTTCACCCTTAATCACCACAATCGTAGACGCAGTGAGCCTTGTGGTTTATTTTCAGCTTGCCGTAAAAATTTTGGGGATATAAATGTATACAAAAAGACAAACAGTTTCGGCTGCTTGTCTTTTTTAATTCTCTTTTAGATTTTTCTTTAAGCTTACCCTTCTACAAGGCTGCGGTATTTCGCATAGTCGCTTTCCGGTATTTCAACCAGCTTCATAGCCTGGTCTATACCTATTCCCAAATTTTTCATCAATTTTTTGATTGTCCCCACAAGTGTTTCTTCTTTTCCTTCAATTTTTCCTTCTGCTTTTCCCCTGTTTAATGCTCTTCTTTCAATTCCGTAGCTTATATTGCACATACTCGTCACCTCTTCCTCAATATTCTTTGTAATCTTAATTTTAAAGTCCCTGTTCATTACTTCAAGTCTTGTTTCCGGAGACATATCTGAAGCTGTCAAAACATCCAAAAGCTTTAATACGCCCTTATAGTCCTCGCTATCACGCTTTCCCAAACAAACCATTACTATATCCAAAAGGTCATAGTCTTTAAAATTATACTCCGCTTTGCCCACTATATTTTGCTCTTTCATCGAAAATCTTGTTATGGTGTTCTGTTTATTTTTGGGGGCTTCGCAGCAAATCCAAATACTTACGACCTTTTTAATATTCCCGTATTCGGAATGTGAAAATTCTTTGTTGTACTGGGAAGAAATAAGCCTCGAACAATAATAAACAGCTCTCTTTAACAAGGGATACCCCGGTGAAAAATCCTGCTGGGCTTCAAGATTAATTATAAGCTTAATTCTGCCGTTCAGTGAAGGTACATAGGCATAAAACAGTATGTCATACTTAACCAAGCCTTCGCCGTTAAAGCTGTTTTCTCTGTCCATACCTTTAAGGACTTCCCCGTCTTCAGGGTGAACAGCCCCTGTTGATATTTCAGGCTCTCCCTCAATAAAGTTATCGGCAATGTCATAAGGTTCATAATCCTTGAACTCTTCTAAGCATTCCTTTAAAATATAAGCAAAAAATATTTTTATAGCCAAGGTCTTCTTAATTATCTCATCGCACTTTCGTTTTTCTTCATCAGCGTATGCGTTTTTTCCTGCTTCGGTAAACACTTCCATAAAATTTCCTTCCCGACCGGTTTAACGTTTTATCTTACACTTATATTTTATTACATTTACTAAACGATGTCAAGAAAAAGGGGGTTTTCAGGTGTGGACACAATGCGCATATTATATTTTTACAAAAAATCAAGAACGG
>JAJPZT010000044.1 GCA_021204175.1 Clostridiales bacterium
GGGAGGCTCGGCTACGCCGCAAATACTCTTTTGCTCTTATTTATACTTAGGTGAAATTACAACGTGTCTATAGGGTTCAACGCCTTCGCTGAAGGTTGTTACATAACGGTCATTCTGAAGGGTTGAGTGAATAATTCTTCTCTCGTAGGGGCTCATAGGCTCAAGAATTACGTTTCTGCGGATATGCTTAGCCTTTTTGGCAAGGTTTCTCGCAAGATTTTCAAGAGTTTCCTTTCTCTTCTTTCTGTAGTCCTTAGTGTCGAGGTGAATGCTTATATAGGGGCTGTTTCCCTTGTTTACAACGAGATTTGTAAGGTATTGAAGAGAATCGAGGGTTTGACCTCTCTTGCCTATAATAACGCCCATATCGTCGCCGGTCATATCAAGATAAAGCTGTCTGCCGCTTTCGTCCTTCTTTTCGATTTCAACCTTAAGGTTCATAGTTTCGAAAACCTGTGTTAAGAATGCGGTTGCATCTGCAACAGCCTTTTCGGTGTTGATTTCAACCTTTTGAGCTTCTTCTGCGGTTTCTTCGGCGTTCTGAGCCTTATTTTCAACAGCTGCCGCAGGAGCTGCTTCTTTCTTAGCTGCTTCCTTCTTTACGGCTTCTTTTTTGGGCTTTGCTTCCGTCTTGTTTTTTGATTTTCTCTCGGCTTCCGCTGCTTTTTTGGCTTCAGCAGCTTTCTTTTCCGCTTCGGCTTTAGCCTTTCTTTCGGCTTCGGCTGCTGCCTTTGCCGCTGCTTTGGCTGCTTCGGCTGCTTTTCTTTCCTCTTCCGCCTTAGCCTTTCTTTCTGCTTCGGCTTTTCGCTTGGCTTCTTCTGCGGCTTTTTTGGCTGCCTTTTCTGCTTCGGCTTTCTTTGCGGCTTCAATATCAAAGCCTGCGCGCTTAACAATAACCTTTGCGTCTCTTGCGCCTATGCCCAAAAAGCCCTTACGGGGTTCTTCCAAAATATCCCAGTCTACCTGGTCAAAATCAAGACCCAAAAACTCTCTGCCCTTTTCAACGGCTTCGTTTATGGTCTTTCCCGTCATTTCAATATAATCCATTATTTTTTCTCCTCCTTAAGTACTACATTCTCTTTTTTAGCAAGGCGGTCGAAATAAATGTTAAAGCCCTGCTGCTGAAGCATCATAAATATGTTGCCCGCTATCCAGTAGAAGCCTACGCCTATAGGCAGCTGAACCGTAATATAAGCCATCATAAGAGGCATAATTATGTTCATAATTCTCTGCTGTGAGGCTAACTGCTGGTTTGAAACGTCGCCGTTTTTCTTTGTCATAAGCCATGAAGAAAGCCATGTTGTGAAGCCGGAAAGTAAGGGGATTAATATGGTAATACTCTTAACATTAAAGCCGCAGATTTCCGTTACTCTCATACCGAAACAGGTTTCAAAGGCTGTTTGGCTTGCATAGAGAGGTTCAAGCTGGGTTGCTGCGCTTGCAGGCAGAGCTGCAACGATTTCCTGCCACTGGTCAACGCTTATTTTGTTTAAAAGCTTACAAAGGTCGCTGATTACGGTTACGTTAAATGTGTCATAGAGACTTGTGGGCACCTTTGTAAGGGCTATGGGGATAAGGGTGTTATCCAAAAAGCTTTGGGTTGAGTTGTCTACGATAATTTGGGCAATCTGTGTATAAATCTCCTGAATATGATTAATATAAAGGAAGGCGTTTTGCATAATATAATACAGCGCAAAGAAAATAGGCAGCTGAATTATAAGGGGCAGACAGCCCATAAAGGGGTTGTAGTGGTTTTTAGCGTAAATCTTCTGAGTTTCAGCAGCTAACTTTTTCTGAACCTCGGGGTCGTTTGAAGCGTTTGCATATTTAGCCTGAAGCTTGTCTATTTCGGGCTGAATTTTTTTCATAACATACATAGACTTCTGCTGATGATAAGTCAGGGGAGTCATAAGAAGTCTTGCCACTAAGGTGAACAAAATAATGGCGAGACCCAAAGAGCCGGCTTCGCCGCACAAAAAGTAGATAAAGTTATAAATCCAGTTCAAAAGAATGCCTAAAACAAAGGCAATGGCACCGGTAATGGTTCCGGGGTCTTTCTGCACCATACCCCTCAAAAATAACAACGAAACTTGGGTAAACAATCTAATTCCTCCTAAGATTAACCCCTTTGGGGTGTATATTTTTTCAGTGTAGCTTTTAAAGCCGACACTCTGCATTTTATTTTACAACATATTTACAAAAATTGAAAGTACTTTTTTTAAAATTTTATCAGTTTTTTCTGAACTGCTGCACAAATTGTTTAAAACAACAATTCACAAGCCAGCAAATAAAGAATACATATAACCACAGCCCCCGCAAACCAGCCGTCAATAAGTCTGTGACCCGTTTCGGGCTCTATGGGTTTAAACCCAAGCTGTTTTTTGTTGTATCGTATAAATCCCTTTATCATAAGAAACAGAAGAACGCCGAAGACTACGGCGGTTGTTCCGTAAACGGCTATGTCGGAAAGGGTTGTTTCGGCGGCAGCCTCAGCCTCAATAACATCCTGCGATACTTGAACGGAACCGGCGGCATAGTAATAAACCAAAACCTGCACACCGTTAATCACAAGGTGAAGAAGCATTGAAGCGAAAAGACTTCCCGTGTAATATACAACCAAAGCCATTATACAGCCGGCAAACATTGCATAGGGTATTTGGTATAAATCCATATGAAACAGCCCGAAATAGAACGCCGAAAGCACAACAGCCCCCACAACGCCGAATTTTTTAAGCCCTCCGAAAACAAAGCCCCTGAAGATTGTCTCTTCGAAAAGAGCCGGGCTTACCGCCATAACAATAAAGCCCACAACAGGGCTTGAAGCCAAAATAGCTTCGGTGACTTCAACTGTTTCATTGGGATAAAACAGAGACGTAACAACGGAAATAAAGCTCATAATAGGTATCATAAGAAACCCTATGAAAACTATATAACAAATGTTCCAGCCGCTCAGCTTTTTAAAGGGCAGAATTTCCGCCAAGCAGTCTCTTTTTAAATGCCCGTAAAAGAGGATAGGTATAAGCATAAGCAGAAAATCCTGCATAATCATAAGGTTTACAACATAAAAGCTGTCGCTTAATTCTCTGCAGAAATATACAAGAACGGCGGCGCCTATTGTCATTAAAATTTGAACAGGCAGAACAAACCACAGAAAAAACAAAAATACAAAGCGGTTTACGCTCTTAGGTGTTTCCATCAGCTGCTTCCTCCAAATTAAATCTCTTTTCCTTAGCTTTGGCTCTGCTTTCCACAAATCTGTCGAATGTACGGGCAATTACCGCAAAAACAGGAACACCGAAGAACATTCCCAAAACTCCGAAAAGGCCTCCGCCCACTAAAATTGCAAAAATTATTCCCATAGGCTTTACGCCGATTGAGTCGCCCATAACACGGGGTCCTAAAATATAGCCGTCAAACTGCTGCAAAATGAATATGAAAATAAGCATCCATATTGCCGAATAGGGGTTTTGAAGCAGGCAAAGGAGCACAACGGGTACTCCGCCGATGAAAGGCCCGAAGTAGGGAATCATATTGGTTATTCCTATAACGCAGGCAAAAAGCATAGAGTAGTCGGGGCTTATAAAGCAGCAGCCCAAAAAGAAAATAACCGCTATAATAATTGAGTCAACCGCCTTACTGACTATGAAGGTGGCGAAGGTGGCGTTTGCGTCCTTGACGAAATCCCTTACGAACATATACCAGCTTTCAGGCAGAAAAGCAAACAAAATTCTCTTGCACCTGGCTGTAAGAGCTTCCTTGTCGAGAAGCATATATATTGAAATGATTATGCCTATTACAAGGTTTAAAATCCAGTTTGCGGCGGTGAATGTTCCCTCCAAAACGTTTGTCATAATAGAGGTTACGTTTCCTATGTTTTTGATAACGGTGTCAAAAATAGAATTGACGGAGTTATTGAACTCCCTTAAAAACTCGTTCATACCGTTTACGTCTGTTTCCATACCCTCAATTGCGGAGGTAACAGCCTTTTCAGCCTTGGGCAAATATGTAAACAGATATGAAGCCAAACCCTGCATACTTGAGATAATGTCGGGGATGATGCTTATAACAATAAACATAACCAAAAGAACCACAATTAAGTAGCTGGTCAGCATGGAAAGACCTCTTGCAGCTTTTTTCTTATTCCGCAGGGGCTTAATTTTGCCGAAAACTTTTTTTTCAAAAAAGCTCATAATGGGATTAAGAATATAGGCGATTATAAAGCCGAAAATAAAGGGCTTAATAAGAGCTGCCGTCCAGTTGATTGCGGCGGTGAAGTCCGTATCAGTAATAAAACGGTATAAAATTATAATTACAAGAACCGCAAGTATAAGACCTGTGTATTTTTTAAAGCTTTTTTTAATATATTCTGTCAATAAAGATCACCTCTTTTAAAGTAACCCCAGCATAACCCTTAATATTTTCTGTGAATTTTCAGCAGCCAGCTTTTTAAATTCGGGGTAGTCCATACTGCCCGAATCGTCAGCGGAGTCGGAAATTGCTCTTATAATAACGAAGGGAAGCTTGTTGAGATAACAAACCTGGGCAATAGCTCCCCCCTCCATTTCACAGCAGCATGCGCCGAATGTGTTTGAGATTTTGTCCTTCAGCTCGTTGCTGCATACGAAAACGTCTCCTCCGGCAACTCTGCCTATCATTCCCTTAATTCCGCATTCCATAAGAGCCTTTCTTGCGGCATCAATCATAGCTTCGTCCGCTTCGAAAAGAGAGGTCTCCATATCGGGAATAACCCCAACGGAGTAGCCTAAGCCCGTAACGTCCATATCATGCTGACATACGTCTGAGGAAATAACCACATTTCCTATTTCAAGCCCTTTGGCAAGCCCTCCGGCAACGCCTACGTTTATTACGCAGTCAACGCCGTACATATCCGCCATAATCTGAGTGCATACGGCGGCGTTTACCTTGCCTACGCCGCACTGTGCAATTACAACGTCTTTACCTTCAAGAGAACCGAGGGCAAAGTTCATCCCCGCTATATTCTTGACGGAAATCACGTTTGTAATACTCTTTATGCCCTCAATTTCAATATCCATAGCCCCTATAATACCTATTGTGTTCATAATTTTTACTCCTTATAAAAAACTTTTTAAAACGTGAGCATTTTTGCAAAACCTATTCAACCGTTACGCTCTTAGCCAAATTTCTCGGCTTATCTACGTCGTTTCCTAAGCCTACTGCCATATAATAGGCGAAAAGCTGCTGAGGAATGTTTGCCAGCAAGGGTGTAAGTATGGGGTGGGTTTTGGGAATGTAAATATAGTCGTCGGCATATTTTTCCGTCTCCGTATTCCCCTGCATAGCTATCATAAGCACCTTTGCCCCTCTTGCCTTAACCTCTTTTATGTTGCTCATAGTTTTGGCAAAAAGCTCCTGCTGAGTTGCCACGCCTATAACAAGCGTACTTTCCTCTATTAAGGCAATAGGCCCGTGCTTAAGCTCACCGGCTGCATAAGGCTCTGAGTGAAGATAAGCGATTTCCTTAAGCTTAAGAGAACCCTCACGGCACACAACGTAGTCAAGACCTCTGCCTATATAAAATACATTTTTGGAGTCAATATATTTCTCCATAAATCTCTTTATATTGGGAGCCTGTGTCAGAATTTTGTTTATGTGAGATGGCAGCTTAAGCATTTCTCTTCTGATTTCGTCAAATTCCTCAAGGCTCATTTTGTCTGTTTCCAAAGCAATATGAAGGCTCAAAAGGAACATTGCCACAACCTGGGCGGAAAAAGCCTTTGTGGAAGCAACTGCGATTTCAGGCCCTGCAAGGGTGTAAATTACATCGTCCGCTTCTCTTGCTATGGTAGAGCCTACAACGTTTACCACTGCTAAAACTCTTGAGCCCCGTCTCTTTGCAAGACGCATTGCTTCCAGTGTGTCGGCGGTTTCGCCCGACTGTGAAATAACAATAACAAGTGTGTTTTCGTCAATCAAAGGGTCTTTATATCTGAACTCGCTTGCAACATCCGAGTTTACGGGTATTCTGCAAAGCTTTTCTATAAGGAATTTACCCACAAGACCGGCGTAGTAGGCTGTTCCGCAGGCTACTATATAAGCCTTGTTGATTTTTTCCAAATCCTCTCTGAAAAGCTTTATGTCGTCAAGCTGAATACCCGAGCCGTCGGGCTTAAAGCGTCTGTTAAGGTTATCGGAAACAACCTTTGGCTGTTCGAAAATTTCCTTAAGCATAAAGTGGTCGTAGCCGCTTTTCTCAGCCGCTTCGATAGACCAGTCTACAACGTAAACATTCTTCTTTACTTCCTCTTTGTCGGGGTTGTAAATCTTAACATCATCCTTTGTTATGACGGCGACCTCGTTGTCCTCCAAAATATATGTGTTTCTGGTATATTTCAGAATAGCCGGCATATCCGAGGCAATAAAGTTTTCGCCCTGACCCAAGCCCACAATAAGAGGCCCGTTTTTCTTAGCGGCGATTATTCTGTCGGGAAAGTCCTTGCAGATAATGCCAAGTGCATAAGAGCCGTCAACCTTTTCCAAAGCTTTAAAAACAGCATCATTAAAGTCTCCGCTTTGATCATAATAATATTCCACAAGCTGGGCAACGCACTCGGTGTCTGTGTCGGAAATAAACTCAAAGCCCTTGCTCTGCAAAATCTCCTTTATTTCCATATAGTTTTCGATTATGCCGTTGTGAACAACCGCCACATTTTCCGAGCCGGAAAAATGAGGGTGGGCGTTTATGTCGGAAGGTACTCCGTGAGTAGCCCACCTTGTGTGACCTATGCCCAGTCTGCCCTTTACCGGGTTGTCATAAAGTGCGCTTTCGAGGTTTTCAACTCTGCCCTTCTTTTTGCAGACGCAGATTTTCTTTTCTCTTTCGTCAAAAACGGCAACGCCGGCGGAGTCATAACCTCTGTATTCAAGCTTTTCAAGCCCCTGAAGAAGAACGGGTACTGCATTTCTGTTACCGATATATCCTACAATTCCGCACATAGTTCAGCCTCCTTATTAATATTAAAGTTGAAAAATGTTAGTGTTTTGGTGCATAATTACTTTAAGGTTTCCACAATTAAATCCGCAAGCTTGTTTGCTTCCTTTTCAATAAGCTCAATGTCACGGCCCTCAATCATAACTCTCACAAGGGGTTCTGTTCCCGAAGGTCTTATAAGAACTCTGCCTTCCCCCTCGAATTTGGCTTCAAGCTCGGCAATAGCCTTTCTTATAACCTCATAATTGTTATATTCGTGTTTCTTTTTGTTGTCAACTCTTGCGTTTACAAGAACCTGAGGCAAGACCTCCATAATGCTCTTAAGCTCCGAAACGGGCTTTCCTGCTTTTTTCATTACGGTAAGAAGAGTTACGGCGGTTAAAAGACCGTCTCCGGTAGTATTTTTATCCAAAATAATAATATGACCGGACTGCTCTCCCCCTAAGTTATGATTATTTTTAAGCATTTCTTCTATAACATATCTGTCGCCTACGTCGGTAACGGCTACCTTTATGCCGTTGTTCTTAGCCATAATCATAAAGCCCAGATTGCTCATTACTGTGGCGGTTATAGTGTTGTCCTTAAGCAAGCCCTTGTCTTTAAAGTCCTTTCCTATGATAGCCATAATCATATCGCCGTCAACAACCTCGCCATTTTCGTCAACACAGAGACATCTGTCGCCGTCGCCGTCAAAGGCAACACCTATGTCAGCCCCTGTTTCAACAACCTTTGCCTTAAGGTTTTCCAAATGGGTTGAACCGCAGTTTGCGTTTATGTTTGTGCCGTCGGGGTCTGCGCTAATAAATTTAACGTCTGCTTTAAGGGCTTCGAAAACAAGCCTTGCCGCCTTATAGGTTGCTCCGTTGGCGCAGTCAACAACGATTTTAAGCCCCTTTAAGTCAATGTCTGTCTGAGCGGCTATAAATTCCGCATAGTCCTTAACGGAGCTTTCGCAGACTTGCGTCTTTCCCACCTCAACCCCTATGGGAAGGGGAAGAGTGTCGATTGAGTTTATCATAACGTCCTCGATTTCAGCCTCGATTTCGTCGCTTAATTTGAAGCCGTCGCCGTTGAAAAATTTAATTCCGTTGTCCTCAACGGGGTTGTGTGAAGCCGAGATAACAACTCCGGCGTCTGCTCCGTATTTTCTTACGAGATATGCTACCCCCGGAGTGGGAATAACCCCCAGGCTTATAACCTCAGCCCCTACGGAGCAAATTCCCGCGGTTAAAGCAGCTTCAAGCATACTGCCTGAAATTCTTGTGTCTCTACCTACTAAAATTTTCGCCTTGTGTTTGTTCTCTTTAGCCAAAACATACGCCCCTGCCTTGCCTAACTTAAAAGCCGTTTCACAGCTTAGCTCTGTGTTGGCAACCCCTCGAACGCCGTCAGTACCGAAAAATACACCCATGTTGCGCCTCCTGAAATTTCTTATTTATTAACAATTCGGTGTTTTATTTCTATTTTATTCCATACCGTTAATTTTGGTAATTCTTATCCATATTAAGCAATTATAACACCAAAAATCGGTTATGTAAATACTTTTGTTGACAAAAGAACGATTAAAAAGTTTATTTGTGAATTTAGACAACTGAACGATTGCCAAAACTTGTACATAAAGTGCATTTTTACGCAACAGTTCAGCCGTGACTTATAAAAAGCTGACGAGTGTGCTTGCACACAAAGGGAGCTTTTGAATAAGTCACGAGCGGAGCGCCAAATAATGAGCTAAAGGAAAGCCGCTTCAGCGGCGGCAGCTGCGAAGCAGATGTTTAGCGAATTATATGGCTGAACTGTTGCTATTTTTAATTTTCAGTGCATTTTTTTAAATATTTAGTGCAGTTTTTTAAAATCCGTATTATTTTT
>JAJPZT010000007.1 GCA_021204175.1 Clostridiales bacterium
ATAATTAACGTGTATGTAAGATGACTGTAATGTAAATATAACATGTAGGTTATACGGAAATTATTTCTTATATCTATTTCAAAAATAAGTATATAGATCAACACAATTTATGGTAAACCAGTATAATATCCGATAAATGTCAGTAATATTATATTGAATACCTATCTAAGCTGCCGAACTTTAACGGCAGCTTAATTTGTTTTATTTATATAACCAAAATCTTATGAAATTACAAAGTTTCTTAGATATAAGTCCGAAATATTATTGACATAAACAATTCCTGTGATATAATAAAGAAAAAAAGAGCACAGGATTTCTATCTTTACAAATTATCCATGTATTCAGCATTATGAAACCTACGATAAATATACTTCCATCTGCGTTGAACTTGAAACAGAGAAAGGCAATCTAACTGTATATGCAACCATAATGGGAATATACGGAAATCGCCATCCAACCTTTAAAGAGGATTTACTGAAGGAAACCGCTAACTTTAAAAATATTGCCAATGCCGGAAAAAATCTCTGCATCATAGGAGATTACAACTGCAGCTTTGCCGACAACTACTATTTCACAACATTCGGCAGAAATACCCTATTGAAATCATTTGAAGAAAATAAAATCCGGCTTCTGACAGGCGACAAACGTGAATGTATAGACCATATAGCTATATCCCGAAGCTTTATCAAAAACGCAGAACCGCAAGTCAAAGAATGGAACGAAAACAAAGAATTATCCGACCATAAAGGAATTTTCGTTTTCATATAATACACCACAAAACAACCTTTCTGCTTTTATGTTTATATTTAAAAACCTGCTATTATCTTGTCAGTTAAAAGCTGCTTTGCATACCTTTGCTATGCGTTTTGACAGGGCGAGAATCGTCCAAATAGGAGGATTTCCCATGGAATTAGGCAATATTGAAGCATCGGCTATGTACAGGTTTTCAGGCAGACGATTGTTGTGAAGACTTCTTGATTCTTCGGAAGTCAATGGCATCATTCCGCCGGGGTGGCCGGCATTGACTGTTCCCAAGAACATATTCTTTTCGGAAATACCCATTTTGCCGAGAATTGCTTTACAGTCGGAAACACCGGCTGTCAGTCTTTCCTTATCTGCAGCAGTCAGTTCTTTTTCGGTCTTTCGGCTGAGGCTTGAGCCGAAGGATGAATCCGAAAGCTTTATCATTATGCTTAATATGTTATCGGATGGCAGCCGCCAAGCCTTATTGAAGAAAAAGCTTAAATAATCCATATAAGGCGACAGCATATAGCCGTTTCTCTGCATAAGAAAGGGCATGGGAAAATGTCTGTCCTGTTCTGCTTTTTTGTAGGGTGCGGCAACACAAAGCAGCGGATCTGCAAACAGAGTATTTTCACAGGTTATGCCTGAACAGTTTAAAATAACAGGCGTGTTCAGCCCTCCGGCGGCTAATATGATTAAATCTGCGCTGTAGATCTTTTTCTTTCCCTTTTCCTTTACATAAACGGTATGCACCTTTTTGTTTTTTCGGTCTATGCCCAGCTTTGTCACCTTGCAGCCTGTTTTTAAAACCGCTCCTTTGGCAATGCTTTCCGACAGTAAACGGCGGCTGTCCCATTTTGCCCCTGTCGGGCAGCCGAGTACACAATGCCCGCAGTGAACGCAGCGTTCAAAGTCAATCATTTTTCCGGCAGGCTTAGGCCCAAAGCCTAACTGCTCACACGCATTATAGAGTGCTTTCGTTGTAGGTGACCAATATTGTTCATGGTTATAAGACAGAGGTATTTCTTCGGAAAGTTCCTCAAATTCTTTGTCCAAATCGATGCCCAGTTTTATAAGGCTGTCATCACATCTAAGAGCACTGCCTGTGGAAAGTGCGGTTGAACCTCCTGTGCAGATGCCGTTGACCAGCACCATACCTGAAGAAGCCTTTCGGACACGCATAGTCGGAAAGAGCACCGAAATCATTCTTTCATCAAGAAACAGCCCTGTTTTTCTCAGCTTGGAAAGCTTGTGGATATTAAAGGCGAAGGGCTTAAATTCGTTTCCCGATTCCAATATGGTTACCTGAAAATTTCCCTGAAGCTCCTTTGCTGCCATAGCACCTCCTGCTCCCGAGCCTATTACAATTGCTTTTTTCATATTAACCGCCCTCTCTTTTGTCAGTAAGATTTGCCAAGCATTCATTATACCCTTCTGTAATACGCCGGCTGAAGTTAAGCCTTTTGCCGTTATAAATTCCCGCAAAAATGCCTTTATCCGCAGCAGAGATAACAGCACAGATTTCAGGTGTATAACAGGTGCTGAAAAAGCATTTTTCTATACGAAACTGTCCCAAAGCTTCCTCATTTATCACTATTCCTATATTGTTATAAAGAAGTTTAATTACAGCAAAACACTCTTGCTTATTCTTGGGCTTAAGCCATTGCCGCAGACGGCTACCGAGATTATATGCCATATTATACAGCTTTTGCTGCAAAATATCAGTATCATAACCGCTTTGAATTAGCCTCATAGCTTCACTTGCCGTAAACCGGGCATAAAGCTTCAGCTGCTCTTCGCCGGAAGCTCTGCAGGTTTTAGGCGGTCTTACTCCGAAAACTTCGGCAGTCTGCCGCATAAGTATTCTTATTTCGAAATATGCCCCAAACCTTCCGGACAGTATTTTATAAATAAGTTTGTTCATTACAGCACTCCTATAAAAATTACGTTCCTTGCAGATATTGCTTTAGAGGCATAAAGACCGTCAATTGTCTGCTTATGAATTTCAGCTATATTATTTCGGCGGATTTTCAAATTAGGTGTAAGCTCTCCGGAGGAAATTTTCAACGGGTCAGCCATAAGGGCATACCTTTTTATTTGCTCGGGATGCGAAAGCTTTTCATTGACGGCTCTGACAGCGGCGGTCAGTGTTTTTTCATCAATTTCAGAGTTATTTTCCTGCCAAAGCAATGCGGTACAATAAGGCTTTTTCTCTCCTATCAGTACAGCCTCGCTTATTTCGGGAATATCCCTTAAAAGAGTTTCAACCTTTTGCAAATTTATATTTTTCCCATAGGAGTTAATCAAAATTTCTTTTTTTCGTCCTATAATCTGAAGATAACCTTTTTCCGTAAAGTCTCCCAAGTCTCCCGTATGCAGAAAGGCTGAATTACTGCCGTTATACTCCCCGGCGACCTGAGGGCCGCTTACCATTATTTCGCCGTCATCTGCAAGTATTACATTGGTTTCGGGAAGAGGTTTTCCCACTGTGGAAATGTCATTTTCTCCCTGTCGGTTCAGTGTAATCAAAGGGGCTTCGGTCAATCCGTAGGCATTGTGAATTTCTATACCTAACTCTCTGAAATTTTCCAAAAGCCTTTGACTGACCGGAGCAGAGCCTACTATAAGCTGAGAGCACCTGTCCAAACCGGCTTTCTTAAGAAGAATTTTTTTAATTATATGCCCCAGTGTACTCTTTATAAGGGGTTTTTCGGCTGAAATATAAAGCCTGCCAAATTGGGTTTCGGCTAATCTGTCCCAAAGCTTTTCATAAAATCTTGGAACGGAAAAGAAAATTGTGGGACGAACCTTCGGCAATATTTCCGCAAGCCTGTTAAAATCATTGAGAAAATAAAGTGATACAGGCGAACCGAGATAATAAGGAGTATAAGCCCCCAAAATTCCCTCTACAACATGGCTCATAGGCAAAAATGACAAATAAACCGCAGGCTTTGTTCGGCTTTTAAAGCTGAGAAGAGAAGCCATGGTTTCAGCCATCCACCTAAGCTGAGCGTGGGTAAAGGTTACGGCTTTGGAACTGCCTGTTGTTCCGGAGGTATAACGGAGTGTTGCCCTATCATTATAGGAAACCTTCACAGGTATTATACTGCGGTCTTTTCCGAGTGAGAGAAACTGCGCCCACGATATTAAACGTGAATCATAGGAAGGAGCAGCATTTTCCGCAAATGAAATTATACTTCCTTTAAATTTCATTTGACTTATATGGGATAAAATTCGTATGTCTCCCACAAAAAAATATTGTACTTTGCTTTTTTCAAGCAGTTCATCTAACTCATCGGCAGGAGTTGTATAATACAATGGAACACTGACTGCACCCGACAAGCCTATGGCAGTGTCCAAAACAAAGTATAATACGCTGTTAATTCCGCTGACAGCGACTTTGCTGTCCAAACCTATGCTGAGAGCCTGAAGAGACTTTAGAGTAAGCTTAATTTGCTCACTGACATAAGAAGCATTTCTTTCGGCTATGCCCTCAGCTGTCACATCATAATATTTAACAGGCACATTACGTCTGTTAAGGAAAAACATTATCTGTTCAAATACTGTTCTTCCGTTGTCATTAAGAAAGCTTCTGTCAGCAGCATAGTTCAAAAGCTTCGGCAGATATGAGCTTAAATCCAAGCTGTATTCTCCAATAAAGCTTTCCGTATTTGCAGTATCGAATATTTTATTCTCGGAAAAATAAGGAGTCAGCGAGAGCATATTTGCAAAAGTATTCTTTTTAACCAACAAAGGAAGTCCCACGCCTCTTAGGCGGTGGGTGCTTACTTTCCATTCAGTAGGAGTGCAAGCTCCGACTGAATGGGGCGTTGTTAAACGCCGTTGGTCATAAGTATTTTTTGCGTTAGCAAAAAATGCGCATAGTCTTTGACACCTTTTATGTTTTGACAGATTATAGCATGCTCCGATTTTTTCAAGAAAGAGAACAGGCAAAAACAAAGGCTTTTTCAAACGTATGTTAAGATTTTTCTCCGCCCACTTTCTTACAGTACAAATAAGCTCCTCTGCGGTGGGCTGTTCAGAATGAGGAGCGGTTAAGTGAAATATTTTCCCCTCGACACCGTCACTGAGAGTTATTCGTACAACAGCACTGGCAGCATAATCAACGGGTATCATATTAATACGCATTGATTTTCTTATGGGAAAAATGTTAATCTGCCCTTTTAAATACAGTTTCAAAGGATAGTAGAGAGTATTGAAGCTTTTTACATAGCCTGTCCTTGAATCTCCCACTATTTGTCCCGGACGAAAAATCGAAACAGGAAACCGCTTCATCGCCTTTAAGGCAAGCATCTCCCCTTCAAACTTGCTTTCCTCATAAAAACTTGAAAAGCCGCTGTTTACCGGAAAATCCTCTTTAATTAAGCCTTTTCTTCTTCCTGCCGTATAAGCTGTGGATATGTATGCAAAGAGCTTTAAAGTATGGTCGGACTGTATTTCTTCGGCAAAATCCAAAACATTCTTTGTGCCTGTTACGTTTACGTTCCAAAACTGTTTACGGCTGTGATTTATGCCTGTTAATGCGGCAGTGTGAATTATATAATCGGTGCCGTATATGAGCCTTTTACGTTCGGCATTTGACATACCTAAATTTATTTCGGCAATGTCCCCCGTTACGGGTATTATTCGACAGCCGATATTGTCTTTAAGTTCAGACCGCCTATGCCAAAGATTTAACAGTACGGTTACAGCTTCGGAGTATGAAGCGGCTCTGACTAAGCCGAAGACAACATCATCGGTTGTCTGCATAATTTCTGAAATTATTTCCGTTCCCAAAAATCCGGTGGTACCGGTAATAAAGATATTATACGTAAGCTGTCACCTCCCTGTCGCCGTACCTTTTATGAAAAAAGCTTTTCCGCCAAAAAATCTCCCATTTCATCAAGTCTGTTTTTATAATCATCAAGCCTATGCCCGATTTTGTATTGTATATTTTCCCGGTTTGACTGTATATACTCCAAAGCCTGCGCAAGCTTTGCGGCAAGCTCATCGTCATCTGCGTGAAGAAGCTGATGCCGATACATATCCGTTTCTTCCATAATATTGTCCAAACGCTCATCCATAGAAACTGCAATGCTCGGAACACACGCCTCCATAGACAGCACCTGTGCATGGTATCTTGAAGTAACAAGCATTGACAGCTGCCTTAATAAAGCAGCCATTTCAAAGCCATTATAGTCTGACGATAAAAAAACAGAAGTCGGAACTTTAAGCTTTTCCTTCAGTCTGTCACAGGCATCTGCGTCAAGCCGTTCCATTCCCAAAATTACAGTATGGCAGGAATATTTTGCCGCAAATTCATTTAACGCCGAAGCAATTCCACTCAAATAATTTTCAAACTGCCGCTGTCGCTGCTTAGAGTAACTGAAAAAATACCATAATTGAAACTGCAGGGACTTATCACCGGTAATTTTACATTTAAGCCACCTTAAAAGAGAAGGCTTCACAGGCCACCAAAATGGGTTAATCGGAGCAATGCCCAAAAGAGGTTTTTCACTGTCCCAACCCGACTGCCTAAGGCGTTCTGCTGCCCACTCAGCATGAGAGGTACTGTCAAATTTCCAAGCGGCATCTGTACCTAAATGACCTTTCAATCCCAAGGCTTGTATACGTTTCAATGAATTTTGAGTTCGGGCAATAAAATAAGTATCTGAACAGAGTTTTTTGACAGTGCGTTCCAAAAACAAGTCCATATCGCCTGCTTCCGAACCGTAGGCTATACAGGGCTTATTCTGAGCTTTCATAATGCCTGCCGCTTCGCAAAAATACAAGGTAAGCGCATTTGCAAACTTGCTTTTTAGAGTTGAACCCTCGCACAATATAACAGCCTGATTTGCACAGCATGCCCTAAATACATCAATAAAAAACACAGAACTGAAATGAATAAGCCTTACATCGGCATCAAAATAACAGCGAAGATTTTTCTTGTCAAGTGTCATAACGGAAATTTGCAAATTTTCTTTTCCGACACGCTGCGTAAGCTGCTTTGCGATTTCGGCTGTTCTTATGTCTGCACCGGTGTTCCCTGCACCGTTATATCCCACTAACAATATGTAAAGCCTTGGGTCTTTCTCAAAATTTCCAAAGCTTCTGTATTCCGTTAAACCCATTTTTGATAAAACCGGGGCAAAGCGTGATAAAAAGACAAATAATTTAACAAGTATATCTACAAAATGATCCATAGCTGTATTCTTTATTTAAATAATCCCCGCCGCAAACTTTTCTGCAGCCTTTAAATCATCTTGGTTCGGATGCTCTTTATGAAGTACTGTAAATTCTCCCCGGCAGTAAAAATTTTTGCTTTCAACAGGTATGCCCCTGTCCTGCAATAATTTTTGAATTTGAGGAAATGCCCTTTCCGCCATTGCCGATGTGGAAAATACTACAACCTTTCCTACCTTATCTTTCTCCAGCCTCTTTATATACTTCTTAACCTCAGAGCTTATGCCTCCCCAGTAAACAGAAGCACCCAAAAACAGAATATCCACCTTGTCGGTGACCGGTGTGGGAATCTGTTCTGCCTTAACGCCGACAGCTTTCCCAATTGCATCCGCCAACTTTTATGTATTGCCTGATTTAGATAAATAGCGCACAGCTGCTTTTAATTTTTTCACAGTAATCTCCTCCGATTTTTATATGATATTAGCTTTAACTCCTAAAAAATGCTTTACTCTTAATTTATTATCTGCTATAATACTATTATAATCATGAGATATATTTATGTCAACTACGCAATTTTTGCGGAGTAAGTAACAAAAAACTTATTTAGGAGGAAATAAAATGGCGAAAGAACATATTTGCCCTTGTACAACGCTTTGTCCTTTGCAAAAGGCTATGAACGCCATAGGCGGAAGGTGGAAAATTTCTATTTTGTGTTCACTGTCAAATGACGGCGCAACCAGATACAATGATCTCAAACGAAAAATGGGAGGCATCTCAAATACAATGCTTGCCAAGTCATTAAAAGAGCTTGAACAGGATGGACTTGTAAAAAGAAGCGAATTTATGGAGGTTCCCATTCGAGTTGAATATGAAATAACCGACTCTGTGCGCTCCCTGATTCCCATTTTGTCAGAACTGGCTCTGTGGGGAAACAGCTTGAAATGCAGACAGTAATAAATATAAACTTATTTTATCTTCATTTTGATAAACGAGGCAGCGGTTAGTTTTAAATATCTTGAGAAGCTAAAGACAAGTACAGCGACATAAACGAAAGCATTTATAATAGAAAATCGTTTATTTGTAATTTCTTATCTGCGTAAAAATATATCAAAGAAAAAATCACAGCGGCCAAGTTCAAATTAAAGCTTGTGCCGCTGTATAATTTCTCCCAAAATACTTTATTAATTTAGCTAAATTTGAAGCATTGGGAGCAATTTAAAAGAAAGTGTTCCCAAAACTGTTCCCAATTCCGTTATTTTCGAAGTTTCCAAAAATTGTAAAAGTCCTGTAAACCGCTTATTTACAGGACTTTTTGGAGTTGCGGGGGCAGGATTTGAACCTACGACCTTCGGGTTATGAGCCCGGCGAGCTACCAGACTGCTCCACCCCGCGGTAATATTAAATTATTAAAACAAAAGAATGGGCGGAGAAGGATTCGAACCTTCGAAAGCGTCGCTAACAGATTTACAGTCTGCCCCCTTTGGCCACTCGGGAATCCACCCATAGAGCCGATGAAGGGAATCGAACCCCCAACCTACTGATTACAAATCAGTTGCTCT
>JAJPZT010000092.1 GCA_021204175.1 Clostridiales bacterium
CTTATATATTATATCAGAAATATAAAGGTACAGGCTGTCTACTATATTATAGGAGATAATATGAAGTGACCTCACTATTGTAATTTCGTGGATTTACCTGTAAACTATATATAGGAAAATAAATCAGGAATTACCACATACAAAAGGAGGTCACTATGAATAATATTATAGTATACATCGGAATGGATGTCCATAAGGAAAGTTTCACAATTTGCAGCTATACATTTGAAGCAGATAAGATACAATATTTACAAAAGATACAACCGGATTACAAGCTTGTGCTTAAATATATTGAACGACTAAGAAAGATTTATCCCGAAGATACAGAGTATGTCTGTGGGTACGAAGCAGGATGTTTAGGATATGCGCTTTATAATCAACTTACAGCGCATCTCTCATTTTCTGTACAGGCTGGACACTGATTCCCGACTCATCCTCTCCATAAGGGACGGTCACCTCTGTTATATCAACCTCATACAGCTTATTCGGGTCTATAACCTTCTTACCGTCATACATATAATAGTTGAAGGCATCTGCTTCTTAACATAGTTTTTAGTTAAAATATCCGCTCTGCCCATTGGTACTCACCTCTTATTCTATAAAAGCTTCGATAAAACGTTGCTTTTATAACCTTTCCTCTTTATTTTTGTGATATCACACAACCGAAAAATTTACAAGTAAACAGAAACTAATTTAATCCGTTAATATACTATTTTCATATAACCACCTTCATTATGTAGAAAGAAGCTTCTTTATGGCTTGGCAGAAGAGTTTTTGCATAAAATTTGTTTTTTTTGACTGTGACAATGTTTTCAGCAGGGGTCACCCTCTCTTATTCGCAGTGTTCGTCTGATTTCCTTCAGTATAACAACTCTCCCCAAATCATCTATTCTTCTAACTATGCCTATTGCCTTCATAGTCTGCTCCTCTTTTAAAAATCATTTTCCGGCAAAGCTTTAATCTGTCGAAACAGAAAAACTTTTACAAGTCTATTATTCGCTCAAAAGTTGGAATTATGCGAAGCCGAGACGGCTAATATTTGGAAGTCAGCAGATGTTGTTTAATCGGATTATATTTTATTAAGATATATACATTAATTTTGGAAGATGAAAATGCTGTCAGCCATTCCGGAAGAAAAACCAAATATTTTGTTTAAGCTTCAATTCATTAATATATAAATACAAAAGTTAAGAGACTGTTCGTTAATGAACAGCCTCTATTTTTTATGTATTATTTATATTTTTTTAAAATTAAAATGCAATTTTATATTTACACCATCATTTTTGGTGTTTCCCAAAGGTTGAGCTTTGTTCCGATACCCTTTTCAAGAGCATTTCTGTAAACCATTGTTCCCCATGCCACGTCCTCTGTGGGCATACCGCCTACGGAATAAATTATAATTTCGTCTTTTTTTCTGTGAACGGGTATTCTGCCCAAAAGCACATCGCCTAAGTCATCAATCTGTTTCGGCTGCATTTTCCCTTCGGAAATCAAGTCTTCAACTCTTACCGTCGGAATGGGAATTGTATTATATGCGTCGGGCTTCATTTCCTCTTCCCAAGCTTCATAAAGCATAATATTGTCGGTTATGGTTCTCGCTCTGTTTATAACAAAGTCGTCGTCAAACCTTAAAGCCGCCGTTGATTCAATAACCGCTCCCGGCTTAATCCATTCTTCGGCTATGTAGGGGTAAAGACTCGGGTCTCCTGTGGGAGACGAGGTTGAAACCGAAACAATATCGGCGTCTTTTACAGCTTCTTCAATACTGTCAACAGCATAAATGTTTAATTCGGGATATTCTGCCTTTGTATGGGCAATAAACTTGTCAAGAGAAGCCTTGCCGTGACCTTTCACCTTAACTGTTTTAAGGGTGAGTCTTACTGCCACTGCGGCAGCAAGGGCTGTTAAGCTCATAACACCGGGACCTATAATAGCTATTGTGTCTGCGTCCTCTCTTGAAAAGTGTTTAAAACCCACACCGGGAACAGCCCCTGTTCTGTAAGCCGAAAGAATATTTGCAGACATAAAAGCAAGAGGAGCTCCTGTGTCTTTATCGTTTAATATGAGCATAAGAATAGATCTGGGCAAGCCCTTTTTCTTGTTTTCAACATTAGAGCCGTACCATTTCATACCTGCCATATCGAATTTTCCGCCTAAATATGCCGGCATAGCCATAAAGCGTCTGTCAGGGCCGTCAACGGGCATCTCAGGGAAAGGCGACGATTCGGGAAACATTACCATACTTCCGTGGGAGTTTCCGTTTGCTCCGCCCATTCGGTAGTTGCCCAGCTTCATAAGCTTAAACATTTCTTCCATTGTTTCAACGCATGCCTTCATATCTTTTACTCCGGCAGCTATCATATCATCTTCGCTGAGATATAAAAAATCTACTTTAGGATAAGCCATAATTATTTTCCTTCTTTCTTTTTTGTTTTTCTGTGTGCTTCAAGATAAAGCGAATTTTCCATTGCCATAACCTCGTGAATTTCAACGGGCTTAAACATAGGCTTTTTAATTTTAAATTTACACCATAGCGCCGCATATATTGCAAGCAGAACAAATATAATTCCGTCAATTGTAAAAATAAGGTTTCTCACTGCCGGGTCTCCGTCAATATTCCAAATCATAAATATATTTCCTATAATTCCTATAATGGGAATAACAGGGCCCAGAGGGACCTTAAAGGTTCTTGGGGCTTTGGGCATACGCTTTCTGAAAATCAAAACATTTATGTTTGATACTACATAAGAAACCATCCAGAAAACAATTGCAACAAGAATCATAAATGAAAGTGAGTCGCTGGTTGAAAGTCCTGTTGCGTTTACCGCAATCATAATTAAACCTATAAGCAGAACTCCCACATAATATGCGCCGTGCTTGTTTTTCTTAAGGAAAAACTCGGGCATAAGATTAATTTTTGCCATTCCCGCGCACATATAAGACAGAAAGCTTATGCAGGAATTAACCGTACTTATTACGGCGAAAATCGATACTAAAATCATCCAAAGAGTTCCGACAAAGCCTAAAAGTGAAGTTCCGTAAAGTATATGGGGAGATACGCTTTCGGAAAGATCCTCCCACCGTGTATAGCGTCCCATACCTATTACAACGAAAATCTGCATAACGCATATTATAATTAAGCTTAAAACCATACCCAAGGGAATGTTTCTTCTTTCGTTTTTAACATTTCTTGAAATAGGTATAACAAATTCACAGCCTATAAATAGGAAAAACGCCAAGCCCAAATATGCAAAGGAATCTGAAAAGCCGTTTGTAAGATCCATCTGCTGAACTACCTTTTCACCTGTGCCGAGCCCGAACATTCCTATTAAGCCCATAATTATGAGAGAGCCTATAAGTCCGTAGGCAACAACATTTTGAACCTTTGCGAAAATATCTATGCCTCTCAGGTTTGCGGCAATCAAAATAACAAGAAGTATAATACAATATACGCTTGAGGGTATACCCGTATTGAAAGCCGTGTTTATTGCGTTTCCGAACATAGCGCATTCAACAGAACCGGCTATAGCCTGACACACAATATAGCCCCCTACCATTGTCACTATTGTGGCAAATGAGCCTAAGCCTGCCAAAGTATACTGGGCAAGACCCCCTGTGAGATTAGGCATAAGCGAGTTAAGCTCCGCCATTGAAAGGGCAGTACAAATATTTATGGCGCAGGCTAAAATCATTGAAATAATAAAGCCTGTTCCCAAAGCTCCTGCTCCCTGACCCAAAGACATAAGACAGGACGTGGCAACAATTAAACCTACGCTTGTTGAAATTACGCTGGGCAGCCCCAGTCTTTTTTCTTCCATAAGCTTTCCTCCGTTCTTAATAAAATCAGCAGGTTATTTAAGGGCTTCTTCTCCCTCTTCTCCTGTTCTTACTCTTATAATGTTTGAAATAGGTGAAATGAAAATTTTTCCGTCGCCTATATGACCTGTGTAAAGCTCCTTCTTGATTATGTCAACAACCTTATCGATGACGCTGTTTAAAACAACTATCATGATAAGCTGCTTCGGAAGAAGGTTCATTACCTCGTTTTTTTCCGGTTCAAACTCATAAGTTCCGTTTTGTACTCCGCAGCCTATAACCTGTGAAACAGTCATTCCGCTTACACCGATGGCGCTGAGAGCCTTTTCCAAGCCGTCCAGCTTGTTTAATGACGTTACAACTTCGATTTTTGAATATTCCATAAGTCAGTCCTCCTTTAAATAAAAGAAAGGGCATCCGGCAGCTAAGCCGAACACCCTTGTTTAAAAATTAATATAGTTTTTTTGTTTCAATGCAGTAATTATAGTAAAAAGTCAGCCGAATAAATTGTATAAATCGGCACTCTTTACGATTTTTTTAAAAAGACCGTGTTTTTAATTCGGTTTTGATAATTATATTCCTCAGTCATTTTAAGATATGCCTTAGGGGTCAAACCGCAGTATTTTTTAAAATCCCGTATAAACTGGGGCTGGTCATAATAGCCCAAAAATACCGCTGCGTCTGTCATATTGTCCGGCGCTCCGTAATTCAAAAATTCAAGCGCCCTTTGAAACTGAATTATCTTACAAAAAATTTTAGGAGAAAAGCCCATTTCTTCAATAAAGATTTTGTTGATATATCTTTCCGTATAGCCTGTCCTTTCCTGTATTTCCGAAACCTTTATTTTTCCGTCGCTGTCATAGACCATTTGCTTAACAGACTGCACAATCTCCGCCTTTCCGAAGGGCTTGGGCTTTTTGTTATATGCCTTTGTATAGGCTTCTAAAAAAACTCTTATTCTCTGATAAAAATCCTTTTCCTCTTCAAGCTTTTTAAGAAGAAGACTGTCGTTTATAATATCCTCTAAGGGTATTTTTTTGCCTAACAAATCCCTCATTGTTGCATTTATAAGCGCCGGCTGAACCCCGGGCATAAACCTGACCCCGAAAGCCTCATTTTTCAGAAAATGCTCCTCACAGGTATATTCAAGCTTAGTGCCGAAGGCATAGCCCCTCATAGTGCCATTGTCATATTCAAAAAACAAGTTAATACAGCCGTCGGGAACGGTTCTCAGGGGACATTCATTTTTTACTTTATAGGTATAAAAATGGGAAATCCCCTGTCTTAAATATATCTCCTGATAAAAGCTTTCCGTATCAAACACAAAATAAGGCTGAATAGACCTAAGCCTGTCTTTTTTCCAAATCATTGAAATTCCTCTTAATTAAATTTTGGCTTTAAATCTGTCATAGTGCAGTGCCGAAAGATCCACTGTGGTTTTCCCCTCTGTAATAAGCTCCGCAATTTGGCTTGCCGCACCGGGAGCAATTCCGAAGCCGTGACCGGAAAAGCCGCAGGCAAGCACAAGCCCGGGAACCTCTTCAACATTTCCCAAAACAGGAACACCGTCTAAGCACTGATCCATCCACCCTGCCCATGTTCTGACGATTTTGGCGTTTAAAAGATTGGGGAAATATTTTATTATGCCCCGGCAGACACAGGGGGCTGTTTTAGAGTAAGAAAAAGGTGTTTCATAAATCTCCGTAAAACCCTCGTGACCCGATGAGCCGCCGAAAACAAATGAGCCGTGCTTTGTTTGGTGACCGTAAAAATCCGCTTCAGCTGTACCCAGCATTTGGTCAAACAAATGAGGCTCGGCTTCCGTTACAAGGGCTTCAAGCAATATTTTCTGCATAGGAATGTCTATTCCTATAGTCTCGGCAATCTTTCTCGATTCAAACCCTGCCGCAAGAACGATTGTTTCACCTTCATAAACATTTCCCGATTCACATATAACCTTGCGGAGCTTTCCCTTTATTTTCTTAAGCTCAACAGCCTTTTCTCCGGTTATAAAACGAACTCCCAGCCTTCTTGCCGATTTATAATAGCCCAGTGTTGTAGTCAACGGGTTTGCGTGACCGTCTGTGGGACACCAGCTTGCACAGGTAACCTCATCCGACAAATAGGGGTTAATTCGTCTGACCTCGTCTCCGTCTATCATTCTTACGTCAAGCCCTACTTTAACGGCTCTTTCCGTAAGTCCCTCCAATATTTTTTTGTGTTTTTCGTTTTTACCCAAACGAAGATTTCCGTCCTGATGATATTCGCAGTCAACCTCAAGCTCCTCGGAAAGTGTGGGCCAGTAATTCTTTATGCCGTACATAACCAGGGGCAGTTCTCTGGGGTCACGGCCCGACTGTCTTACACCGCCGCCGTTTCTGCTTGAACCGCCGTTGCCAATAAAGTCCGAGCCTTCAAGACAAATAACGCTGACACCCTTTTTTGCCAGATAATAGCTTATTCCGCAGCCTATAATTCCTCCGCCTATAACTACTGTTTCGGCAATGTTTTTCATACTTCCTCCCCCTCCTTTATCTCATTTGCAAAAATTCTCATTTCTATGGGACGCATAGGCACTCTCGATGTCGCCGGTTCAAGCTCCGCCGGAGAAACCCCCAGCTCTTTGGCGGCTATGCCCTTTACAAGTCTGCTGCAGGTTTGCCCCTGACAAAGCCCCATTCCTGCTCTTAAATATCTTCTTATTTCGGTAATCGTCCACATTCCTTCGTGAACAGCCCTTCTTATTTCACCCTTTGTTACCTCTTCGCAGCGGCAAATAAGCATATCGTCGTCATCTGCCGGAACAAAAGGTCCTATATCTCTCGATCTGTCATTTATCATATCCTCTTACCTCCTTGTTACGGCTCTGCCTTAAAAAATCTTGCCTTCATTGCATACTCCTTGGGAACCTTCACAGTCAAAAGGTTAGTCTTGTCAAAGGCTTTCATACTCTTAACCGACACAACCTCAGCGTCGCAGGCAGGCTTTCCGTTTCTTCCCAAAGCCTTGCCCTTTGTTCCCTCTTTGGGAAGAGGCAAAAATTCATAGGGAAGGGTTACTGATGCAAAGCCGCCGCCGCAGTCCTCATCTACAAGAAAAATTGCCTGACCGGAACAGCTTGCAACGCACATTCCGCAGTTAATGCACTGTGAATCGTTTACGGCAATAGGCAGAGAAGTAATATTATCCCCTATTGAAATACAGCCCTTAGGGCAGGCATCCTGACAGGGATTGCAGGGTATATTCTGAGTACATTCAATTACGGGGTGAACCCCTATTTTATGTATAACACCGGGGTATCTTTCTATTTCATCGTCGGCTACATAGCCCTTTTTAAGAAGATTTTCGGAAATATCAATGCCCTCGTCTGTTTTTTCAACGGCTTTTCCTCTGTTTTTCGGGGCAAACATACCCTGACGAAGCTCTTTAAGAGATTTTTCAAGCCTTTCAAGCTCGCCGTCAAGCTCCTCTTTTTCAATAAAGCCCAAATATTCCGCCGCAATTAAACCTGCCATACGGCCTTCAATCATTGCGGAGGAGGCTTCTTCTATTCCCGAAACGTCTCCTGCGGCAATTACCCCCGGAAGAGATGTTCTGCCGTATTTGTCGCAAAGGGGAACCTGACCGCCACGTTTGGGGTTATCCTCCATTTTACAGCCTGCCATTTTCAAAAGCTGAGACATAGGCGAAAGCCCGACCGCAAGACAAATTGTGTCAACGTCAAAATACTTTTCGGTCCCGGGAATAAACTTAAAGTTTTTATCTACCTCGGCTATTGTAACTCCCGTAACCCTGTCTTCTCCCTCTGCTTTTACAATTGTATGGGATAAATAAAAGGGAACACCGCAGCGGGCTACCTTAGCCGCATGAACACCGTAGCCCCCTACTCTTGGCGCAGCGTCTGCAAGAGCCGCAACCTCACAGCCGCACTGCATAAGCTGGAATGAAACAACCAAGCCTACATTTCCTGTTCCCAGCATAAGCACTCTTTTACCCGGAAGCACACCGTGAAGATTTATCATTGTCTGGGCAGCTCCTGCACCTATAACACCGGGTAAAGTCCAGCCGGGAAAGGTTACCATATTTTCGGCAGCCCCTGTTGCAATAATTATGGAGTCTCCTTTAAAATGTTTAATTCCGTCACCTATTTTTACAACAACCTCTTTGTCCTGATAAAGACCTATTACCGCTGCGTCAAGCTCAACCTTTACTCCGGCTTTGTCTGCTTCTTCAAGAAGCTCTTTGCCTATTACAAAACCCCTTGTTTTTGCCCTGTGTTCTTTTGAGCCGAAAAATTTATGTATCTGTTTAAAAAGCTGACCGCCGGGCTTTTCGTTTTCGTCAAAAACAACTACTTCCAGTCCTCTTTTTGCCGCTTCGATTGCCGCAGACAAGCCGGAAGGACCTGCCCCGACTATAATTAAATCATATCTTTTCATACTTAAACCCCCTGTTCATCAAAGGGCTTATCACTTGCCCCGTACTGTGTTTTAACATCCATACCTGCTTTAAGAGGCGTAATACAGGTTCTTACGTTAGGCACTCCGTCCACAACCATTACACAGTCTGTACACCGCCCTATGGCGCAGAATATTCCCCTGGGCTTGTGCTGTTTTTGTGTATATCTGTGTATCATAACCCCTGCCGCCTTAAGCGCCGCCGCTATAGGCTCTCCTTCATATCCGCTAATCTTCTTACCGTCGAAGAAAAAGTCAACAGGCTTTCCTTTTTCCTGTACTCCCAATATGGGGTGTTCCTTAATTCTCTCTGCCATAGCTTATCCTCCTTAAAAAACAGTACCGATAATTTATAAAAAAATTTCTCAAAAAAATGTCTGAAAGTGTTTTTACCACATTCAAACATCCTTGTCTGCTCTAATTCACAAATAGATTTTATACGCATATCAGCTAAAAAAATTGTATTTTTCGGAACACCCGTTCTCAAACCATCCGAAATCTTTCACACCTGATAAGAACTCTCCTTTTTGCCTGCTTTGCGCTTACCGCTTTAATCGAACCCCAAAAAAAGAGGTCTGTCCCGAAAGACAGCCTCCTCGCGTTAACATTTATAATTTTTATGTACCATGAGTTTTTATAAGACATAATATACTCTCTTTTTTTTGCTGTGTCAATATTTTTAAGTCAGCCATTTTATCAGCCATAATTTTTTCTTATATTCAAGGTATGTAAAAATGTTTTCATAAATCTGGGGCGGTTAAAATTGTACCTATCTGGGTCTGTTTTTTTGACTTCCGGATAATTATAATTAAATTATAAACAATATAATTATCATAATTAAGGAGGAGAGAAAATGTTAAAACAAGTATGTGCAGGTGTTTTGGCTGTTTCTTTGGTTTTCGGCTCTTCGGGCAGTACACTGCTTATGGCAGACGAAGAAGATGCTTTATCTGAAATTTCAGAAGAAGCTGCCGAAGAAAACTTGGTTTTCGAAGATGAAGAACAAGTTTTAAGCGGCACTGCAGTCAACACGGAAATTTCAGAGAATGCCGATATGGCGGATGACAGCGAAAACAGCTCCGGCTTTGACCCGGAAACAGTAATGTGGACAAATACTACGATAGAGACTGTCCTTGCGGAAGCGGGAATTTATTCAAACGCCGCTGAGGTAAATCCCAATGCGGCAAAAACCGACGTAGATGCTCAAAATCCCTATGACAGTCAGGGAACAGCCTACAACGGTTGGGAATATTCGGAATATGTATGGACACACTACTACCCCATAGGCAACGGCAGAATGGCGGGAATGGTAGCCGGAGGTATTGACAAAGAGGTTATACAGATTAACGAGGACACTGTTTGGGACGGCTCTCCCTACGGAAGTCTTGTTGACGAAAGCGGAAACGCCCTTACAACCCTTGCAGCTACATTTGCGGCAAGCACAATTTCAACAGCCTATAAAACAAGCGGAAGCACTGAGGGCGGCTGGAAATATTACAGAGGTGCTGATGCCAACGGAAATCCAGCGGAAATAGGTGCGGCTGATGTAACTGTAGGCGATGAAGCCTTTCAGGAAAATTTCAGCGAATATGCTTCCCAGAGCATAGCAAACAGAGCCTTAAACATTGACAACTCGGCAACAGAAGAAGCTGTTCAGGACAGATGGACAATGGAATCTCTTGTAGAATATGCCTTTTTGGGTGCACCCTCTTCACAGAGAGCCTATAAGTCATTTGTTGAGGTTTATCTTGTTTTCGGTCAGACCTCATCTGAAGCCGAAAACTATGTTAAAAGCCTTGATATGACAAAGGGCATTGTTACTGTTGAATATGATTATAACGGTTCACATTTTAAGAGGGAAAGCTTTGCAAGCTATCCCGATCAGGCAATTGTTACACACGTTGAGTCGGATAACCCCTTAAGCTTTTCTGCAGAACTTCACACCTACCACAGCAGTACATCAGGCTATTACAGCTATGAAAAGGTAAGCGACAACGAGGTTAAGGTTAAAGCAGCCGTAACAGACAGCAACAAAAACAACAATGACCCGGGAACGGTAAATGCAATTCAGTTTGAAGCGAGAATGATTCTTGACGGCGACGGCAGCTTTTCGGTTTCTTCCGACAATACAACAGTCAGTGTTGTTGGAGGAACAGAAGCAACGGTTTATGTTGTAGGTGCAACAAACTATGTTGACTATTTAACTCTTGACAATTCAAAACAGGGTGCAGACTGCGATAAATATGAAGCAAACATAAAAAGCAAATCCTACGAAACAATTAAAGAAAGACATCTTGAGGACTTTTCCTCACAGTTTGATTTAACCGACATAAGCCTTGACAATGTGAACGGTGTCGATTACAGCGATACTCCCACAGAGGAGAGAGTAAGAGCGGATATAAACGGAGAAAGCGGCTTCTTAAAGGGGGCAGGCTCAAAGCTTGCAACGGCAAACTCAAACGGCGTTTATTCAACCTATACCTACGGCGACAATCAGCTTGCGGCGCTGGAGTTTAACTACGGAAAATATCTTATTATAAGCGGCTCACGTGACGGCAGAGAAGCAAGCGGCGAGGGCGAAATAGATATTCCCGAAAGCCAGCCCCTAAACCTTACGGGTAAGTGGAATGCGGCTCTTTCAGCTTCATGGAAGGGCAAATATACTATAAACATTAACACCGAAATGAACTACTGGGCAGCTCAGCCTCTTAATTTGGCTTCATGTGAAAAGCCCCTTATAGATACCCTTGACGAATTAGCAGAAAGCGGAAGCATAACTGCCGCAAACCAATATGCTATATATAACGACAGAGGGGACGATACATATGAACCCGGCGACCCTTGGGTAACCCACCACAATTTTGACCTTTGGAGAGGAACACAGCCCATAGACAACGCAACGGCAGGTCTTTGGCCCACGGGTGGCGCATGGCTTCTTGACCATGCTTGGCAGTATTATCAGTATAACAAGGACGAGGAATATTTGGCAGAGATTTACCCTTATATGGTAGGCGCCGCAAAATTCTTCACGCAGTTCCTTGTTGTTGACCCGGAAACAGGCTATCTTGTGACGGCGGCTTCATGCTCACCGGAACAGGGCGGTGTTCAGCCCGGTGCGGCTATGGATACTCAGCTTATAAGAAACCTTTATGATATGGTTGTTGAGGCTTCTTCTGTTTTGAAAAAGACAAGCGAAAATTCCGAGCTTATAGCTGCAATAAACGAACAAATGCCTTCAACCTATTTGGGCGATGAGGAAGGTAAGGTCGCTCCCAACCTTATAGATTCATCGGGACTTATTAAGGAATGGGCAAGAGGAGACGTAAGCTTTGACATTTCGGAAACAACTGACACATCTAAAATAAAGTGGACTGTTACCAATCCCTTTACGGCAGTTGTTTCAACAGTATATAACCACGGCGCAAGCAATTCAACAAACCACAGACACTGCTCACACCTTTGGGAAATGTTCCCCGGTACTCACTTAAGTGCTTACAGCGACAACAAGGACGAACAGGCTATATTCAAGGCTTTCCAAAAATCCGTTTCAGCCAGAAGCACAGGCAGCGGACAGGGCTGGGGTCTTGCCTGGAGAATAGGCTTAAATGCAAGAGCCTTAGACGGCGACAGTGCTTCGTCAATGCTTGAGCAGCTTTTGACAACAAGAACATCTCCAAACCTTTTCGACCAGCACCCCAACTTCCAAATCGACGGAAACTACGGAGCAACGGCAGGCATTATAGAAATGCTTATTCAAAGCCATGACGGAACAATAAACCTTCTTCCGGCTCTTCCTTCAAACTGGCAGTCCGGTTCATTTACAGGCTTTAAAACAAGGCTCGGAGCAACAGTTGATTTAAGCTGGGAAAACAGCATTCCCACAGAAGCGGTAATTCACACAACTGAAAGCGGAAATTTAAGTATAAGAACAAAATATGCAGGTCAGGCGGTTGTTTACAACGCAATAGGCGAGGTTGTAGACAGTGTGCTTAACAGCGACGAAAACCTTATTACATTCTATGCTTCAAAAAATTCAACCTATACAATAAAGAGCTTCGGCTCAAGCATAACCGAAGGCGAAACGGTTTATTATGCTTCGGATGTTACCGAATTTTATGCGAGCGACAACGGCACAAAGCCTAAGCTTGCAAACGACAATACAGAGGTAGGCTACCTTTACAACCGTGAAGGCGTAAGCATAGGCTATGCCGTAAACGATTTCAGCTTTAACGGTCTTAAGGCACTTGTTCTCAATATGGCTTCCGTAAGAGACAGCAACATATATTTAACAATAACTGTAGACAGTGTCGACGGAACAGAAATAGCCCATCAGATTGTAACAACGGGAAATAATGAAATTGACCTTTACAATCTTGACGGCATATCCGAAAGCCACACAATTTGGCTGACATTTACGCAAGACCCTTACAGCAGCTCACAAAAATATTTGGGCAACGCAGGAAATCTGACAGCCACTTACGCAAGCTCTTCAAGCGGCGGCAGCGGCGGCGATGATAGCTCAACAACCGAATCCACAACAGAAGCGACCGCCGAAGCAACTACCGAAGCTCCCGAAGGTATTAGAGGCGACGTTGACAACAATGGTAAAATCACTGCAAATGACGCAGCCTGTCTGCTGGCATATGTTATTGACGGCGAAGCGAAAAATTCCGAATGGAACGTTTCAGACTACGGAGCAAATGTAGACGGCAACGCAGGCATAACCGCTTCAGACGCGGCTCTTATTCTTGCAAAAACACTAAATGCCTCAGTTGATTTTGCGGCATATGAATAACAGCCGAAAAATCAAAGCATTTATATCATAAATCCTTAAAAGCTGCCGGTTTTCGCCGGCAGCTTTACTTTAATCTTTTTTAAAATGAAACTTCAATTATATATTTATACCTTCATTTCTTTTAAATTATGTGTGTTTGCAATGTCCTCGGAGAAGCCTGTCAAGCAGTAATTACATATTTTACGAATGAATTAATCTTTGTGAAAACATATTGACTTTAGCTTAAAATAATTCTATACTTAAATTACGGGAAACTTTAATGTTTGTAAAGAAAGAGGTGATTTTTATGAAAAAATTATTTATGCTGACGGTATTGCTTCTGTTTGCCTTTTCGATTAATGCTTATGCCGATACCGGTAAAACTACAGAAAGATATATTGACGCAGAGGAAGCAGGCAGCTCAAAAGTGCCGATTGAGGGCTTAGACGGCTGTTACATTACGGCAGACCCAACGGGCAGCTATGTTAATATAGTAAATGCATACGGCAGTAAGCTCACAAACACAGCCTTTAAGTGTGTATATAACAAAGCCGACTACGGCAGCTATTTAAAAGTAAGGTATTACAAAACAAACGATTTGTCCGGCTTTACAGTGCTTAATAAGGATTTAGAGGAAATTATACCTCAAAGTCACTACCATCAAATAAGTGCCGAAGCAGTTAAAGGTTCTGATTATTTTGTATGTGATAAGAGAGACGAAAACGGAACTCTGACCGCCGACTATTATTGGCTCGGTTATAATTTTGAATTTGAGGGGCTGAAAGAAATTTATTCCGCTGACGGCGAATTAACTCAGGTCAGCAGATATGCAAAAGAGCGAATAGCAGCGGCGCAGGAGTCCGGTTTAATTCCTGACAATATGAAATATAATTATTTCAGTGATGAAATAACAAGGTATGATATGGCTTGCCTTGCATTGGACGTTGTTTTGGATAAATATAACACGAACATTTATTCTTACATAACCGAAAATAATATTTCGCTGAACTACGGAAAATACCTTGACGTTGTTTCCCCTAATATACTCCTTGCGGAGGAAATGGGGCTTATAAAACCCTCGGACAGCAAATACTTTAAGCCTAATGAAGCAATAACAAGGCAGGAAGCGGCATACATACTTAACCGCTTATGTGAGATTTTCGAGGTTGAGACCACCCCTAAAGAAACCTTGTTTGAGGACGACGGCGACATAGCCGACTGGGCAAGAGAAGCTGTTTATAATGTAAGCGGCACACGGACAGACGATACCTATATTCTTGCACAGGCTCCTGCCAACAGCTTTATGCCTAATGAAACAGACTACAGCCTTGAACGTGCCGTTATGGCTGTATGGCGAATAGCTAATTGGGACATTATTGATTTCAGCGAGTATGAAACAAATTTCAGAAATATAGATATAGGCTGCGGCTTGTACGCCTGCCAAAATTCAGACGGCAAATGGGGAGTTTACGGCAATGGTTTTTCTGTTGATGCCTTTTATGAATTGCCTTGTAACAGTGACAGGTACTATGCTTTTGACGGATATTTTACCTTAGCTTTATATGATATATTCTGCTTACAACCAGAAAATTCAGGCACTTCAAGAACTGATAATACCTACTTTGTTTTTAACGGTGACGGAGAGTTGATAAAAACATTAACCTATGGTATTGAAGACATTCAATCAGAAAAACCCTGCGGTTGTGTTTTTGTTGAGGTTATACCTGTTATAGCTTCGGGGTCAAACATTATTTTTGACGGTATGACAGAAGAGGATAAAAGCAGCTCTCAGACAAGTTATTACACAGCATTTATTAAAAGGCTTGTAAGCGAAAAAATAGCAGGTGAAGAGTATACGGTTATAAGACCTTATGAAAATATTGGTTTTACGGCAACCGAAAAATCCACGGGTAAAAAATGTGTGCTTAATGCAGACGGAAGTTTTAAAGAATATATAGAAGAATAAATCCAAAGCCGCCGAAAAGCGGCTTTTTATAATCAATATTGAAACAAAGCTTTCCTGCAAATTTTAATAAAAATAAGCTTAAAGCACTGTACATTTTGAGAATTTTATATTATAATAGCTATTAGTTATCAAGTATTTTTTAACAGGATTGATTAATATGAAAAAAATATCAAAAATAAGATTGTCGCCGCTTCAAATTGCGGCGCTGGGGTTTATACCCGTTATATTTATAGGAACTCTTCTTCTGCTTCTGCCCTTTTCCACAAGGTCGCCCGAGGGAATTTCATTTTTGGACGCCCTCTTTACCGCTACCTCGGCGGTGTGCGTGACGGGCTTGGCGGCGGCTGACACCGCAAGCTGCTTTACGCCCTTCGGTCAGGGGGTTATTTTGCTTATGATACAAATAGGCGGTATGGGGGTCGTGACGGTTTCCGTGTTTTTCGCCATACTTTCGGGACGGAAAATAGGACTTATGCAAAGAAGCACTATGCGGGAGGCTATAGCGGCTCATCAGGTGGGCGGAATAATTTCCCTTACCCACTTTATTATCGCTGTGGTTTTTTCTGTCGAAATTTTGGGAGCAATTGCCTTAGCTCCTGTTTTCTGCAATGAGCTGGGCTTTGTCAGAGGTATGTGTTACTCTGTTTTCCACTCCGTTTCCGCTTTCTGCAACGCAGGCTTCGACCTTATGGGCATAAAAGAGCCCTATTCCTCATTGACCTATTTTCAAAGCAATTCTTCCGTAAATATAATCATTATGGCTCTTATTATCGTAGGCGGCATAGGTTTTCTCACTTGGGAGGACATAAAGACCAACGGCTTAAGGTTTAAGAAATACAGGCTTCAGACAAAAATAATTCTTACTGTGTCCTTTCTGCTTATAGCTTTTCCCACCGTATATTTTTATTTTGTTGAGTTCGGGGGTTATCCCATTAAGGAAAGGCTTCTGCTGTCCCTTTTTGCAGCAGTAAGCCCCAGAACAGCCGGCTTTAACACAGCGGATTTAAACGCTATGTCGGAACCCAGCCTTCTTGTCACTATAGGACTTATGCTTATAGGCGGCTCGCCGGGGTCAACTGCCGGAGGTATGAAAACCACAACGGCGGCGGTTATTGTTTTGTCCGCATTTGCGGTTTTCAGACGTAAGGAAAGCCCTTCTCTTTTCGGCAGACGAATTTCAGACGAGGCGGTTAAAAATTCATCGGCTATACTTTTTATGTATTTGGCTCTGTTTTTGACCGGCGGCGTAATTATTTCATTGTTGGAGGGGCTTCCCCTTTTGACCTGTCTTTTCGAAACAGCCTCGGCTATAGGCACTGTAGGGCTGACACTGGGAATAACAAGGGATTTATGCGTAATTTCGAAGTTGATTTTAATATTGCTTATGTTTTTGGGAAGAGTCGGCGGCTTAACCGTAATTTTCGCCGCACTTTCGGGCTATAAAAAATACCCCTCGAAGTACCCGTTGGAAAAAATCACTGTGGGATAAGGAGGATAATAATTATGAAATCCGTTTTATTAATAGGCTTGGGACGTTTCGGCAGACATATCGCTAAAAAGCTTAATGACTTGGGTCATCAGGTTATGGCGGTTGACCAAAACGAAGAGGACGTAAACAGTGTCTTGCCCTACGTCACAAACGCCCAAATAGGCGACAGCACAAACAAGGCTTTTTTGATGTCGCTCGGCGTAAGAGATTTTGACCTGTGCATAGTTGCAATAGGCGATAATTTTCAGTCATCTCTTGAGACAACATCTCTTTTAAAGGAGCTTGGGGCAAAAATGGTTGTTTCAAGAGCCGCAAGAGGTGTTCACGCAAAGTTTTTGCTGAGAAACGGCGCAAACGAGGTTGTCTACCCCGAAAAGCAGCTTGCAAACTGGACGGCTATCCGCTATTCCACCGACCACATTTTCGACTATATTGAATTAGACGAAAACAATGCTATTTTCGAGGTGGCTATTCCCAAAAAGTGGTACGGAAAGACAATCGGCGAACTTAACATAAGAAAAAATTATAACCTTAATGTTTTGGGCACAAAGCAGGACGGAAAAATAAGCGTTGTAATCGACCCCAACGTACCCTTAGAGCCTGACAAAACACTTTTGGTTTTAGGCAGCCACAAGGACATTCAGAAGTATTTTAAGGCATAGAAAGCAGGCGTATATATGTCAGAGAAAAAATTTACACATCTTCACGTTCATACCGCATACAGTCTTTTAGACGGCTCTTCGAAAATAGGAGAGCTTATTTCACGTACAAAAGAGCTGGGTATGGACGCAATCGCCATAACCGACCACGGCGTTATGTACGGCTGTATTGATTTTTATAAGGAAGCCTTAAAACAGGGCATAAAGCCCATTATAGGCTGTGAGGTTTATATTGCCAGCGGCTCACGTTTTAACAAAATAAAGTCTGACGACAATTTTTATTATCACCTTGTTCTCCTTGCCAAAAACAACAACGGCTATAAAAATCTTTCAAGGCTTGTTTCTTTAGGTCAGACAGAGGGCTATTATTATAAGCCCCGAATCGACCTTGACATTTTGAAAAAATATAAGGACGATTTAATTGCCCTTTCAGCCTGTCTCGCCGGGCCTGTAGCAAAAACAATTTTGACCTCCACCTATGAAAAAGCAAAGGCTATGGCTCTTACCTACCAAAATATTTTCGGCGATGACTTTTATTTGGAGCTTCAGGATCACGGCATAGCTGAGCAGAAAACAGTCAACAATGCCTTAATGCGTATTCACAGCGAAACAGGCATTCCCCTTGTGGCTACAAACGACCTTCACTATGTAAACAGGGACGACGCCTCGGCTCACGACCTTCTTTTGTGCATACAGACTGTGACCAATATATTGGACGAAAACAGAATGAGATATGAGGGGGGAAACTACTACCTTAAGTCCCCCGAAGAGATGTATTCGCTTTTCCCCTACGCCGAGGAAGCCTGTGAAAACACAAATAAAATTGCGGAGCAGTGCAACGTTACATTCGAATTTAACAAATATAAGCTGCCTGTTTTTGACGTGCCCGAAGGAAAAACAGCCTATGAATATTTATATGAGCTGACCCAAAAGGGCATAAAGGAGCGTTACGGAAACCCCACAGACGAAATTAAGGAAAGGCTTCAGTATGAGCTTGACACAATTAAGCAAATGGGCTTTGTGGATTACTTTCTTATTACGTGGGATTTTATTCGTTTTGCAAAGGAAAACGGCATAAGCGTAGGCCCGGGCAGGGGCTCAGCCGCCGGAAGCGTTGTTTCATACGCACTTAAAATTACGGACATCGACCCCTTTAAATACGGGCTTATTTTCGAGAGATTTTTAAACCCCGAAAGAGTCAGTATGCCGGATATTGATATTGACTTTTGCTATGAACGGCGTCAGGAGGTTATTGACTACGTAAACAGAAAATACGGCTCGGACAGGGTTGCTCAGATTATCACCTTCGGAACTATGGCGGCTCGAAACGCAATAAGAGACGTAGGCAGAGCCTTGGCGATTCCCTATAACGATGTTGACCGCATAGCTAAAATGGTGCCTATGGAGCTTCACATAAGCATAAAGCAGGCACTTGAAAAGAATTATGAGCTTCGGCAGGAATATGAAAACGACCCACAGGTCAAAAACCTAATCGATATGTCAATGAAGCTTGAGGGGCTGCCCCGTCACGCTTCAACCCACGCAGCGGGAATTGTTATCTGCGACCGCCCTATTATAGAATATGTTCCTCTTAACAACAATCAGGGCGTTGTGACAACACAGTACACAATGACAACCTTGGAGGAGCTGGGGCTTCTTAAAATGGACTTTTTGGGCTTAAGAACCCTGACTGTAATTCAGGACGCCTTTGACGATATTGAACGGCAGTATCACAAGGGGCTTTCCGTAGACAGCATAGACTATAACGACGAAAAGGTTTTCGAGCTTATTTCTTCCGGCTTGACATCAGGGGTGTTCCAGCTTGAAAGCGCCGGAATGCAGTCCTTTATGAAGGAGCTTAAGCCCACAAGCCTTGAGGACATAACCGCAGGAATTTCTCTTTACCGTCCCGGGCCTATGGACTTTATACCCAAATATATTGAGGGCAAAAACAACAAGGATAAAATAACCTATCTTCACCCCTCTCTTGAACCTATTTTGAAAACAACCTACGGCTGTATTGTCTATCAGGAACAGGTTATGCAGATAGTTCGTGAGCTGGCAGGCTATTCATGGGGCAGAAGCGACCTTGTGCGCCGTGCAATGAGCAAGAAAAAAGCGGACGTTATGGCACAGGAGAGGAAAAACTTTATTTACGGCTTAGGTGACGATGTTCCGGGCTGTATCAAAAACGGCATTCCCGAGGATGTGGCAAACACCATATTCGACGAAATGACTGACTTTGCCAAATACGCCTTTAACAAGAGCCACGCCGCCGCCTACGCCGTAGTTGCCTACAGAACAGCCTGGCTTAAATGCTACTACCCCGTTGAATTTATGGCTGCCCTGTTAACAAGCGTAATCGATAACCCCGGCAAGGTTGTGGTTTATATTGAAGAGGCTAAACGGCTTAATATAGAAATTCTTCCTCCCGATATAAACAAAAGCTGCAACCGCTTCAGAGGGGCTGACGGTAAGATTAGATATGCCCTTTCGGCTGTCAAAACCGTAGGCAGAGGGGTTGTAGACGACATAGAAGCAAGCAGGGAAAGAGACGGAGACTTTACAAGCCTTACCTCTTTCATAGACAGAATGTCCGGCAAGATAAACTCAAAAGCAATCGAAAACCTTATTAAATGCGGTGCATTTGACTCTTTGGGGGGCAAAAGAGCCGCTTATATGAACTGCTTCCGTCAAATTTTAGACGGCTTCACTCAGGCGAAGAAAAACAACGCAGAGGGTCAGCTTAACCTTTTCGATATTTCAGAGGACAAATCAGCCTATGAAGATCATCTTCCAAACATAAAGGAATTTGAAGAAAAGCAGAAATTAGCCTTTGAAAAGGAAATTTTGGGAATTTATGTCAGCGGTCATCCCCTGTCACAATATGCCGCTACCTTAAAAAAATACGCTTCTGTTTCAACCCTCGACTTTCCCTCAGATGACACAGAAGAAGGCAAGGTCAAGGACAACGAAAAAATCAAATTAGGCGGAATTATAAGCAAAGCCACAATTAAATTTACCAAAAACGATAAAACAATGTGCTTTCTTCAGCTTGAAGACCTTTACGGAATGATTGAAATAATAGTCTTTCCCAATGTGTATGAAAAGTTTAACAAATTCATTGCGGAGGACAGCGTTATTTTGGTAGAAGGTTCGTCACAGCTTTCGGAAAATCAGCCCCCGAAGGTTTTGGCAAATAAAATTATTCCCTATGAGGAGCTTGAAAACAGATGCAGTGCCTTATGGCTGAAATTAGCCAATCAGACGAAGGACATTCCCTCCGAAATAAAGCAGATTATGAGAGCCAACCCGGGACAAACCCCCGTAAAGATATATTATCAGGACACAAAAAGGCTAATGACAGTAAGCAAGGGAATTTCCCTTAATTCAAACGCTTATGACGATTTAATTTTGCTTTTGGGAAGAGAAAATGTAAAGAAAGTGTAAACAGTTCAATATTTTACTGCCGATTTCAAATTTTTATGTTGAAAAATCAGTTACAATGTTTTATAATAAAATTTAGCACACATAAGCTTGAGAAAAGCTTGAAAGGAGATAAAAAGATGTATAAAATTGTCAGTAAACGTTATCTGACCGACAATATTATTTATATGGATATTCTTGCACCCCGTGTAGCTAAGGCGTGTAAGCCCGGTCAGTTCGTTATTGTCATTAACGATGAAAAAGGCGAAAGAATACCACTTACGGTAACAGATTACGACCCCGTTGCAGGTACTGTTGCAATAGTATTTCAGACCGTGGGTAAATCCACCTATGACCTTGCCAAATATGAGGTAGGCGACAGCGTAGAAAGCTTTGTAGGCCCCTTGGGCAGACCCAGCGACCTCTGCGACTTAACTGTGGACGAGCTTAAGCAGAAGAAAATTATTTTCGTCTGCGGCGGCGTAGGCACAGCCCCTGTTTATCCCCAGGTTAAATATCTTCACTCACTTGGGGTAGACTGCGACGTAATTATAGGCGCAAGAAGCGAAAGCCTTCTTATTTTAACGGAGCAAATGGAAAAGGTAGCCACGAACCTTTATATAGCTACCGACGACGGAACAAAGGGCTTTAAGGGCAACGGAAGCGCCCTTCTTAACAAGCTTGTTAAAGAGGACGGAAAGGAATATAACCACGCCGTTGTTATAGGTCCTATGATAATGATGAAGTTTACGTCAATGACCACAAAAGAGCTTGGCATACCCACAGTTGTCAGCCTTAACCCCATTATGGTTGACGGAACGGGTATGTGCGGAGCTTGCCGTGTGACCGTAGGCGGCGAGGTTAAATTCGCCTGTGTAGACGGCCCTGAATTTGACGGACACAAGATAAATTATGACGAAGCTATGCGCCGCCAGACAATGTATAAAACAGAGGAAGGCAGAGCAATGCTCAAAGAACAGGAAAAGAACGATAACCACAAATGCGGCTGCGGAGGTGACAAGTAATGGCTGTTAAAATGAATAAAGTTCCCGTAAGGGAGCAAGACCCGAAGGTAAGAGCCGGTAACTTTGACGAGGTTTGCTTAGGCTATAACGCCGAGGAAGCTATGGAAGAAGCCTCACGCTGTTTAAACTGCAAAAACCCCAAATGTGTCGGCGGCTGTCCTGTTTCAATTAATATTCCGGCTTTTATAAGCTGTGTTAAAAACGGTGAGTTTGAAGAAGCGGCTAAGGAAATCGCCAAATATTCGGCCCTTCCTGCAATCTGCGGAAGAGTTTGCCCTCAGGAAAGCCAGTGCGAAGGCAAGTGTGTAATGGGCATTAAGGGCGACCCTGTTTCTATAGGAAAGCTTGAAAGATTTGTTGCAGATACATCCTACGCAAACAACTATGACTTAAGCACAAAAGAGCCTTCAAACGGCAAAAAGGTAGCCGTAATAGGCTCAGGCCCTGCAGGGCTTACCTGTGCCGGTGACCTTGCTAAGAAAGGCTACAGTGTTAAGATTTTCGAAGCGCTTCACAAAACAGGCGGAGTTTTGTCCTACGGTATTCCCGAGTTCAGACTTCCCAAGGACAAGGTTGTAGCTAAGGAAGTTGAAAGCATTAAGAAGCTGGGCGTTGAAATCGAAACAGACATTATTATAGGAAAGACCCTGACAATCGATCAGCTTTTTGAAGAGGAAGGCTTTGACGCCGTTTTCATCGGCTCAGGGGCAGGACTTCCCAAATTTATGGGTATTCCCGGAGAAATCGCCAACGGAGTTGTTTCCGCAAACGAATATTTAACAAGAGTAAACCTTATGAAGGCATACAGAGACGACTATGACACACCTGTTAAGCCTGCTAAAAAGGTCTGCGTTGTAGGCGGCGGAAACGTAGCTATGGACGCAGCAAGAACAGCCCTTCGTTTGGGAGCTGAAACCCACATTGTCTACAGAAGAAGCGAAGCAGAGCTTCCGGCGAGAGTTGAAGAGGTTCACCACGCTAAGGAAGAGGGAGTTATTTTCAATCTTCTTACCAACCCCACCGAAATTCTGGTTGACGAAAACGGCTGGGTTAAGGGAATGAGAGTTATAAAAATGGAGCTTGGCGAACCCGACGCCAGCGGCAGACGCCGTCCCGTTGAAATAAAGGGCTCAGAATATGACATTGACTGCGATATGGTAATTATGTCACTGGGCACAAGCCCCAACCCCCTTATTTCATCCACCACAGAGGGTCTTGAAGTAAACAAGCGCCACTGCATTATTGCGGAAGAGGAAACAGGCAAGACCACAAAGGACAATGTTTATGCCGGCGGCGACGCAGTAACAGGAGCGGCAACTGTAATTTTGGCAATGGGCGCAGGCAAAAAGGCTGCAGCAGCTATCGATAAACAATTGAGAGAAGCGTAAAACTCTTAATTTTAAATGCACATTAACAACTGAATATAGGAAAGGAGAAAATTTTATGGGAAAAAGCAAAAAAATAATTAGCGTACTGCTTTCTGTTTTAATGGCTTTTACGTCTTTGGCTGTCTTTGCTTTGCCAGCTATGGCGGCAGCAGGTATAAGAGCCGAGGGCTGGCACGAAAGCCTTTATGCTGAATGGTATGACGCCGACCCCGAAAGTGCTTCGGTTAGTTATAAGCTGTCCGGCGAAACAGCTTATACTGCTGCTGACAGCGAGCTTATAAGGGAAAAGGAAAGCGGAATTGCAAGAGTAGACATACCGGGGCTTACACCCGGCAGCTATGACATTGTTATAACCGCTTCCAACGGATCGGAAATTTCATACAGCGGCATTACAGTCGATGAATACGACCGTTCAGGCTATGCCCACTTTAACTATACAAGCGGCGTAGGGGCATATAACGACGACGGAACATTAAAGTCAAAGGCTGTTGTTCTCTATGTAACAGATGAAAATAAAGACACCGTTGAACTCCCCTTCCCCAACGACCCAACACATATCGTAACGGGCATAGGCAACATTCTTAACTCAAGAGGTGCTTCGGGTTCAAGCGACGGACTTGCCAACACAAACGACGGAATTATTCTTGCTTATTCACAGGCAGGCATTCCCCTTGACATTCGTTTCATAGGCACAGTCACAGCTCCCGAGGGCTTAACAGCCTATGATTCAACGGACTACGGCGGATCTGAAGGCGACAACGGCTATATGGCACGAATGAGAGACGGTCTTAACATAACAATCGAGGGTATAGGCACAGACGCAAAGATATACGGCTGGGGCATTCACTTTATTGCTTCTTCGGCATATCAAAGCTACGGAAAAAGCTTTGAAGTCAGAAATCTGACCTTTGAAAGCTACCCCGAGGACGCTTTGGGTATGGAGGGCGTTCAGTCCGGCAGTACACTAAGTGCAGCAGTTGAACGCTGTTGGATTCACAACTGTTCATTCCTTCCCGGCTACTGTGCAAGCCCGGCTGAAAGCGACAAAAAAGAGGGCGACGGCTCGTGCGACTTTAAGCGCGGCGGCTATTATACTATGAGCTACTGCTATTATTACGGTTGTCACAAGACCAATCTTATAGGCGCATCCGACACAAATATTGAATATAACATTTCGTTCCACCACAACTGGTGGCAGGACTGCGACTCAAGACAGCCACTTTTGAGATATTCAAATATGCATATCTACAACAACTATTATCAGGGCAGCTCATCAAAAACTATGGACACAAGATATAACTCTTATGTTCTCAGCGAAGCAAACTATTTTGACAGCTGTAAAAACCCTGTTACCACAAAGACAAATTCCGCAGTTAAGAGCTATAACGATATTTTCTATAACTGCACAGGCACAAATGCGGCGACAGTGGTCACTGCAAGAGACACAGAGGTTTCAAACAACAACACCTACTCCTCTTTCGACACAGACCCCTCGCTTTTCTATTACAACTCCCTTACAAGGACATCGAACTGTTATCTGACAGACGCTTTGACAGCAAAGGCGGAATGTATAGCCTACAGCGGCGTTTTAAAGGACGAACAGGCCGAAGCAAACGTAACTCCGGTTATAACAGCGGTGCCCGAAAACGCAATAAGCTATAACTATTCAATAGCTTTTACCGCTGAGGACGCCGGAGCAAGAATGACAGCGGCAGATGTTTCCAACTTAAGAGGCACAAACGTAGAATTTGAGAACGTGCTTTACAACGCCACAAGCGACTACACACCCAAAACAACCTACGGCTATCTTAAATCAAAGGGCTTAGGTGCAGTTATATTTAAGCTTGACAAATCCACAACTGTAACAATCGAATGTGCCGATGCCGCAAGCTACGGCTTATCCCTTATAGATAACTACGGCTTACAGTATGCCAACGCAGCCGTAGGCGGAACTGCTTCAGCTGTTGTTCCTGCCGGAATTTATGCTATTCAGTGTGAAAACACAGAGAAGGAAGCTTATATAGCGAGCTTCTCTCTTACAGCACCCGGTGAGGAGGTCGAAACAACCACCGAAGCCACCACTGTGGGAACAGTAGATGTGGGAACATACAACATAGGCACAGACTGCGAAGGCGAAAACGACTGCACAGACACAGCCGGAACATACGGCAATATTGCCTATGACCTTAACTCTATAGCAGCAAACTACGGAACAGTCAACAACAACGGCGACTCGGGCATTAGCTTCAGCGTAGCCGAAACAATGAACCTGACTGTGGTTTCTTCAGATGCTTCGGCAGTTATAGAAGCCTACAGCGGAAAGGTAAACGACACCTCTTCCGTTACACTGGAAGCAGGCACGAACACAGTTAAGCTTTATGCCGGAACATATGTTATAACAGGTGCGGAAAGCACAAACGCAAGGATTTATTCTCTGACCTTTGCGGAATATGAGGAAACAACTACCGAAACAACTACCGAAACAACCACATATTCAACTCCCGTTGATGTAGGAGAGCCAACTGAGGACGGCGACAGCTGTTATGTTCAGGATAACGGAAACGGAACATATACCCTTATCGACAATTCAACCTCCGTTGCCTGCCGCTGGTATATACCCTTTACGGCTCAGACAAGCGGTCAGATTGTTATTAACGGCGAGGTTACTCTCAACAAAGTCTCAGGCAGCTGGCCTTTCATTCAGGTAGGCAAGACCGACAGTTCGGGAAGCTTCACCCATGCTTTCGGCTTCGGCTCAAATTCAAGCAAGGTGCTTTCACTTTATTCCGAGGACAAATCTTATGTTTCATTGGAAGAAGGCTTAACAAAAAATCAGACCTACAGCTATGAATTTATAGTTGATATGGACAAGAAAACAGTTACCCTGACTGTAGACGGCGAATTTGCAGCTTCGGCAGCCTTTACGGCGTCTTCAATCGACACAATTATGATGCAGACTGCCAACTCAGATACTGAAAGAACAGTCACTGCCACAATTCCCTATGTAGGCATACTGGGCGAAGCTGAATACATCTTAGGCGACGTAACAGGCGACGGACAAATTCTCTCCGATGACGCAACGAGAATTTTGCTTTATTATGCAAAACAGATTGAGCTTACAGAGGCTCAGCTTAAAGCAGCCGATGTAACAGGGGACGGACAGGTTCTTTCCGATGACGCCACAAGAATTTTGCTCTATTACGCAAAAAGGTTAACTCAATTCTAAATATTAACCATGTAGCCCTGTGCCTTTCACAATTTCAATGCACAGGGCTGTTTTTAAGAAAGGTATTTTATGAAAAAATTTGTTACTTTGCTGTTTGCCGCTGTTATTGTTCTCTTTGTGGGCTATATGGGTTTTGAGGCTTATTCGGAATTTATGGGCAATTACGGAACGGTTTTTGCCTTTAACGAAATAGAAGAAACAACAGAAGCCGCCACTGAAACAACCACAGAAGAAACCACCGAAACCACAACCTCATTTACGGAAATAAATTTAATGATGGTTGGGGATATGCTTGCCCATGAGGGCGTTTACGGAAGCGGCAGACAGGACGACGGAACTTATAATTTCGACCATCTTTTTACCCATATAAAAGATGATATTCAAAACGCCGATATGGCTATAGTAAATCAGGAGGTTATATTAGGCGGAACGGAACTGGGGCTTTCAGCCTACCCCCTTTTCAACAGCCCTACGGAGTTGGGGGATTCCATTGCGGCGGCAGGCTTTAACATTGTTCTCCACGCCACAAACCACACTCTTGACAAGGGCGCACAGGGCGTAGACAACACAATAAATTTTTGGAAAACAAAACACCCGGATGTTGCCTTTTTGGGTATTCACGATACACAGGAGGACTATGACGAAAGAAGCGTTTATTACTTCGAAAAACAGGGCTTAAGGGTGGCTGTTATGAATTATACATACGGCACAAACGGAATACCCATTCCCTCGGGACGTGAATACATAATCAATCTTTTAGATGAGGAAAAAATTAAAGCCGATATGGCGGCGGCTAAAGAAAACGCCGACTTCATAATTGTCTGCCCCCATTGGGGAACGGAATACGTCACAAGTGCCACTGAAAGCGAAAAGCAGTGGGCTCAGTTCTTTTCGGATAACGGAGCAGACCTTATTATAGGCACTCACCCCCACGTAATTCAGCAGGTGGAAACAATTACAGGCGCAAACGGAAACAGCACTCTTGTTTTCTATTCTCTCGGCAATTTCGTCTCAAATCAGGACACAAACTTAACAATGCTCGGGGCTATGGCTAAGGTCACCATTTCAAACGAAGGGGGAAACGCCCATATTAAGGACTATGAGGCTGTTCCTCTTGTGACGCATATGCTTTTCGGCAAAGGGCTTATAACCACCTATAGGCTTTCAGACTATACCCCAGAGCATGCGGCAGAAAATAAAATTCACCTTTACGACGGCGGTTTTACTATAGATTGGCTTAAGGAAACAAGCCGTTCTGTTTTGGGCAGTGCATATAAGGAATAAATTTTCAGACTAAAAAAGAACTCTCATTTATATATTTAAACGGGAGTTCTTTTTGATTGTCTTAATTTAATTATTACTTGCCTAAATATAAGTCTACAAGCTCACTGCCTGCGGCTTCTGTAATTGTGTCATAAATATCCTGTGAAGCGGCAATCATTTCTTCTCTTACCTCATCCGAAAGAGTGACGATTTCACTGCCGTTTTCAACGATTGTGTTTATTCTGCCCTCAATTCTTTCGTCTGAAGCGTTTCTTGAATATTCAAGGGCCGTCTGAGCTGCTTGGTCTATAATCGCCTGCTTTTCGGGCTCAAGTGAATTATAGAAGTCGTCGCTGACAATAAGAGTTATAAGGTGGGGCAAGTGGTTTGTTTCTATAACATAGTCCTGCTGTTCATAGAACTTTGAAGAAACAACAACCTCATAGGGGTTCTCCTGTGCGTCGATTGTGCCCTGCTGAAGCCCTATATAAACCTCACTGAAGGTCATAGGTGTGGGGCTTGCGCCGATAGCCTTCCAGAAGGCAAGGTGATAAGAGTTTTCCATAGTTCTTATTTTCTGACCCTTGAAGTCATCAAGGCTTTCTATTTTTTTGTTTGTTGTCATAACTCTGAAACCCTGGTCGGAAATGCCCAAAAGCTTAAGTCCCGCATTTTCGTAAAGAGGTTCTATTTTCTCCAAAAATTCGGGGTTGTCCACTGCTTCACGAACAGCATCGATTGAGTCGAAGGCACAGGGCAAGTCGAATATACAAAGCTCGGGAATAAAGCTTACCTGAGGAGCGGTGTTCTGAACCAAAAAGGGAACAGAGCCCTCCTGTGCACACTCTATAAGCTCTCTGTCGCCGCCGATTGTGGAGTTGGGATAAACCTGAATTTTCATTGCACCGTCTGAAAGTCTGCCCACCTCTTCGGCGAATTTCTCGGCATATATCTGTGTAACGGTGTCCTCGGGAGAGCTTGTTCCCAAAGGCCATGCATAACGCTGAACCTCTTCGCCGTCCTTTGAAGTGCAGGCAGTTAAAACCGATAAGCACATAAGCGCCGCCAATAAAACAGCTGTAAATTTTTTCATCTTAATTACCTCACTTTCATTAACGAACAAGAAGCAGACTGACTATGGGAATATAGGTTATTATAAGCAAAGCTATAATAAAGTAGCCCAGCATAGGCAGCGACTTTTTGGAAATTTCCATAACGGGAATTTTTGTTAAGGAGCTTGCCACGAAAAGGTTTACACCTATAGGCGGAGTAACAAAGCCGATAGCAAGGTTTACTACCATAATTACGCCGAAGTGAACGGGGTCAACCCCTACTGCCGTTGTTATAGGCAGAAGTATAGGCGTAAGAATAAGAATAGCCGGAGTTGTGTCCATAACCATACCCACAAGAAGAAGGAAAATATTTATAACAATGAGGATTATAAACTTGCCTGAGAATGTAGATAATATCCATGCGCTTATTATCTGAGGAACTTGCATAAGTGTCAGAACCCTCGAAAAAGCCATTGAAGCCGCAAGTATAAAAAGAATTGGTGCATAGGTTCTGAGTGTTTCCGCAAAAACGGATATTATTTCGCTCGGTTTAATTGTTCTGTAGATAAATAGGCTTACTATAAGGGCATAGAAAACCGATATAACGGCGGCTTCTGTGGGAGAAGCTGCACCCGAGTAAATACAGCCTAAAATTATAACAGGAGTCAAAAGAGCGAAGAAGCTGTCTCTGAAAACCCTTAAAAAGCCTTTTTCCTTAAGCGCGCCTACTGTTTCGTTAATCTTTTCTTTGTCCTCGCCGTTTTTCTTGCAGTAATAAACAGCGTAAACCATTAAGAGAACGCTTATAAGAATACCGGGGATAATTCCGGCGATGAAAAGGTCGCTGACAGACTCACCTGAAGCAGTACCGAACATAATAAAGGGAATACTGGGAGGGATAATTACCCCCAAGCCGCCGGCTACTGCCACAATTGCAGTTGAAAAGGGCTTGTCATAGCCTAAGCTTGTTAAAATGGGGATTGTCATTGAGCCTACTGCCGCAACGGTAGCCGGACCTGAGCCCGAGATAGCCCCGAAGAAAAGACAGGTTACTATAACAGCACAGGGAAGCCCCGCAGTTAAGCCGCCTAAGAAGTATGAGAACACGTCAAAGAGCTTTTTGGAAATTCCGCCCTTAGCCATAATTGTGCCTGAAAGTACGAACATAGGCACAGCAAGAAGAGGAAAGCTGTCAATACCCCCAAGCATTGAACGTATGACATATGTTCCACCGGCTGTAAAGGAAGGGTCGAAAGCCCCCGGCAGAAGAGCGACAAGAGTTAATGTTATCCCGATTGGGATTGAAATCATAAGACATATAACGAATATAGCAAAAACAGTTAATACAGACATTTAGTTTTCCTCCTTTGGCTTTCTGTTTCCGAACTCCTTAATTTCGAGCCAAAGCTGCTGAGCCACTCTGATAATAACCAAAATGAAGCCCGTTAAGGGAGCAATCTGAATTAAATACATAGGTATGCCGCAGGCAGGGCTTAACTGACCGCTTTCAACGGCTTTTATAAAATATGTATATGCAAAGGGAATAAGATAAATAAAAATCAGCAGACGGATAATATCGTCAACTACCTTTATATATGAATAAACCTTTTCCGGAATCATTGAAACGAACTGTTCAACCCTTATGTTTATTCGCTTTTTGGTGCAGTATGAAACGCTTAAAAATGCACTCCATATAAAGAGATAACGTGTAATCTCCTCAGACCATGAAAGGGAGCTGCCTAAGCAGTAACGGGAAAAAACCTGTATCCCCATAATAATTGTCATTGCCGCCAGAAGAACACACAGAATGGCTTCTTCCAAGTGTTCATCAAGCCAGTTTAATACTTTCATAAAATACCTCCTAATAGTTAATTAGAGCCCCAGCACGTCCTTAATATATCCCACGGGCATATCCTTCCCCGTCCAAAGCTTAAACGCCGCTGCACCCTGAAAGAGCATCATACTTGTTCCGTTAATAAAGCGGCAGCCTGCTTCCTCCGCAAGCTCCAGTGTTCTTGTTTTCGTGGGTGAATAAATAATATCGGCTACAAAAACGTCTTTGGGGAAGAAATCCGCCGAAGGTATGTAGGTCATTCCCTCCATAGGCTTCATACCCACACCCGTAGAATTTACAAACATAAAGCCTTTTTTAATTTCTTCCTTTAAGTCATCCTTATCCTCAAGGGAATGAAGGGTCGCCTTGCAGGAAGTGTTTTCGTTAATCTTTTTAACCGTCAGCTCTGCATTCTGCCAAAACTCATCGTGAATATTGAAAATCGATATTTCTTCAGCACCCTCTAAAGCCGCCTGAATGGAAATTGCCGTTCCGGCTCCGCCGCAGCCTGCCAAGGTAAAACGCTTTCCCTTAAGCTCGATTCCGTTGTCCTTAAGCATTGAAATAAAGCCTATTCCGTCAGTATTGTGACCTTCCAACATACCGTTTTTGTTGACGATTGTGTTGCATGCGCCTATAAGCTCCGCAGCCGGACTGAGCCTGTCAAGATAGCGGCAGACAGCCTTTTTGTTGGGCATTGAAACGTTGCAGCCTACAAGCTTTAATGTGCGGATTGCCTTAACTGCGTCCTGAATTTCGTTAAGCCCTACCTCAAAGCAGACATAAACCATATCAAGACCCAGTTTTTCAAAAGCCGAATTGTGCATAAGGGGCGAATTGGAGTGCCTTGAAGGCATAGCTAAAAGCCCCAAAAGCTCCGTGTGACCTGTTACTCTTTGTGACATATTGATACCTCTCTGTATAAAAATTAAATTTTTTTAATAACACTTCACAATTATATCATATAAATGCATAAAAATAAAGGTCATTTTTACAATTTTACTGTACTTTTTTCTTTAAAGTGAAAAACCGCCTCGAAAAAAGCTTGAAAATTTATCAGTCATTAGCTGTACTTCCTTTATAACAATTGTTTGAAGAAAAAAGTAATATTAATTCTTTTATCTGTCTTGACAAAATATGAGAGATTTGATATTATTTATAGAACAAGACAAGTTTAAGAGGTTCGCTTCTTAAAAACAATAACAATATTTAAAAAAGGAGGAAGCAAAATGTTGGGTATTTGTATGGCGTTTTATAAGAAAAAGGCAAAATCCGCAGAGACGGCTTCTTCTTTTATTTCAATTAATAATTATTTATTTTAAGGACAATTTATTTATTGTCTTTTTTTTTGGATTGTTAATGTAAAAGTACTGTGAATTGCGGGAGTGCGAAGCACGCAGCAATCAGCTTTATAATCAGCTTTATAGTATGATATTGGATTGTATAAGTTCGTCAGGGCGGAACAACAGACTCTACAGTATAATAATATTGCAGGATATTATAACAAACGAACGAAGTTTGACGCGACGACAAGGAGGGGTTAATATGTTTAAATCAAAGGATCTGCTTGGCTTGAGAGATCTAAGCGGAGAAGACATTATGGAAATCCTTACTACGGCTAAGGAAATGAAAACAAAAATAGACTATGCTCATTTAAGAGACGACACATTAAAAAAGGCTTCAATTGTGACCCTTTTTTATGAAAATTCCACAAGAACAAAAACCTCCTTTATGCTTGCAGGGGCATATTTAGGGGGAATAGTTCAGGATTTGGGGGTTTCCACAAGCAGTGTAAACAAGGGCGAAAGCCTTATAGACACAGGTCTTAACATAGACAAAATGGGCGTTAAATTTATGATAATACGCCACAGTATGACGGGAGCAGCTGCGGTTCTTGCACGAAACGTTAAGGCATGCGTCATAAACGCCGGCGACGGAACAAACGAACACCCAACACAGGCTCTTTTGGATATGTATACCATTCTTGACTATATGGGCGGCTTTAAAGGGCTTAAGGTAGTTATTTTAGGCGACATAAGCCATTCAAGAGTAGCAAGAAGCAACGCCTTCGGGCTTGTAAAATTAGGGGCTAAGGTAACTCTTGCAGGGCCTTCAACCCTTATTTCCGGAAATATGAGAGCCCTGGGAGTTGAGGTAACAAGCGACATTAAGGGTGCAATTGCAGACGCCGACGTTGTTATGGGCTTAAGGGTTCAGTTTGAAAGACAGAAGAATATGCCCTTCCCCAACACAAGAGAATATGCGGCTCTTTACGGCATAAACTCCGAGCTTCTTAAATATGCAAAGCCCGACGCCCTTGTTATGCATCCCGGCCCCGTAAACAGAGGGGTTGAGTTCTCCACAGACGTTATTGACGGAAAAAATTCCGTTATAAATATTCAGGTTAAGAATGGGGTTGCCGTAAGAATGGCAATACTAAAGCTGTTATATGAGGCAAACGTTGACCTTTGAGAAAGGAGTGTTTTATATGAGTATACTTATAAAAGGCGGCAGAGTTATCGACCCGGCTAACGGTATCGATAAGGTCTGCGACATATATGTTAAAGACGGACAGATTAAAAAGGTTTCGGAAAATATAGGGGCTCAGGCTGACAGAGTTATTGACGCAGAGGGAAAATGGGTTATGCCCGGGCTTATAGACCTTCACGTTCACTTCAGAGAGCCGGGCTTTGAAAGAAAGGAAACTATCAGAACAGGCTCAAGGGCTGCGGCAATGGGCGGCTTCACAACGGTCTGCTGTATGCCCAACACAAACCCTGTCACCGACAACGACATAATCGTTGAATTTATAAAGCTTAAAGCCCAAAGAGCAGGCATAGTTCACGTTCTTCCCATAGGCTCAATTTCAAAGGGTATGCAGGGAGAAGAGCTTTCCGACATAGGCAAAATGGCTTCAGCCGGTATCTGTGCCCTTTCAGAGGACGGAAAAAGCGTTCTCAATGCGGCTCTTATGAAAAATGCAATGAGATACGCCTCTATGTTTAAGCTGCCTATTTTCGACCACTGTGAAGACCCTTCGCTTACAGGCAAGGGTCAGATGAACGCCGGAGAACAGGCTGCCTTTATGGGACTTGGCGGAATTTCAAACGACAGCGAAGAGGTTATTGTAGCCCGTGATATGATTTTGGCAGAAAGCACTCATACCCCTCTTCACCTTTGCCACATAAGCACAAAGGGTTCTGTCACTCTTATTAAACAGGCTAAGGAAAGAGGAGTTAAGGTGACCTCCGAGGCTACTCCCCACCACTTCACACTTTGCGACGAGGATATAACGGATTATGACGCAAACTACAAAATGGCGCCTCCCCTTCGTTCAAAAGCCGACAGACAGGCTATAAAAGAAGCCCTGAGAGACGGCATAATAGAGGTTATTTCAACAGACCATGCTCCTCACCACATTGACGAGAAAAACTGCGAATTTCAGCAGGCTTTAAACGGAATTATAGGGCTTGAAACCTCTTTCCCCCTGGCTAAAACGGAGCTTGTAGACGGCGGATATTTAACCCCCACCGGGCTTGTTGAAAAAATGAGCTATAACCCGGCTAAAATACTGGGAGACGGCAGAGGCACTTTAAGCGTTGGGGCTGCGGCAGATATTACCATTGCAGACCCTGACTGTGAGTATATAATAGATGTAGAAGATATGGTTTCGAAAGCCAAAAACACGCCTTTCGGCGGCAGAACCGTTAAGGGAAAAATTCTCTACACAATTGTTGACGGATATATTATGGTTGACAACGGTGTATTAATGAAAAAATAATTAATTTCACGAAGGAGGGTAAATTATATGATTATCGACAGACTTATAGACAGAATTAAAGAAACAGGCAACCCTACTGTTGTGGGGCTTGACCCGAGGCTTTCCTACATTCCTACCTATATTACGGAAAAGTATTATACAAAATACGGAAAGACCCCAAAAGCAGCAGCAAAGTCTATGCTTAAATTCAACAAGAAGATTATAGACGCTGTTTTCGACATTGTTCCCGCTGTTAAGCCTCAGATAGCTATGTATGAAAGATACGGAATTGAGGGGCTTAAGGCATATGAAAAGACAGTTGAATATGCAAAGCTTAAAGGGCTTATTGTTATAGGCGACGTTAAGAGAAACGATATTGCTTCCACTGCGGAAGCCTATGCAGAGGGTCTTTTGGGTGCAGCGGATATTGACGGCGTTCCCTGCGGAAGCCTTCCCCATGACTTCATTACAGTAAACCCCTATTTGGGCTCAGACGGCATAACACCCTTTACCGACAGCTGTAAAAAATATGACAAAGGCATTTTTGTTCTTGCCAAAACCTCAAACCCCCACAGCGGTGAGCTTCAGGATCTTATGTGTGACGGAAAGCCCGTTTATGAACACGTGGGAGCTTTAATCGAAAAATGGGGCGAAGACCTTATAGGCGAAAACGGCTATTCCTCGGTGGGCGCAGTTGTCGGGGCTACCCACAGAGAACAGGCTGCACGCTTAAGAGAGGTTATGCCTCACACATTCTTCTTAGTTCCCGGCTACGGCGCTCAGGGAGGCAAAGCCGAGGATTTGGCTGTTTGCTTCAAAGACGGAATAGGCGCTATCGTAAACAGTTCAAGAGGAATTATCGCAGCCCACTTGAAAGATGAGTACAAGCTGTGCTATAATGACGAGAGACTTTTTGCGCTTGCTGCAAGACAGGCGTGTATAGATATGAAAAATGACTTAAGGAGATGTATCTGATGCTAAAAAGAACAATAAAAGCCGCTCTTATTTTAGAGAACGGCAAAACATTTTTCGGCAAAGCCTTCGGCTACATTAAAGAAACTGTGGGAGAGGTTGTTTTCACCACAAATATGACAGGCTATCAGGAGACTTTAACCGACCCCTCTTATGCCGGACAGATAGTTGTTATGACCTTTCCCTTAATAGGCAACTACGGCGTAAACCTTGAAGATATGGAAAGCAGAAAGCCCTTTCTGAAAGGCTTTATTGTCAGAGAAAAATGCGAAGTTCCCAACAACTGGCGTTGTGAAATGGATATTGACGGCTTCTTAAAGCAAAATAAGATTATGGGTCTTGAAGGAATTGACACAAGAGCCTTAACAAGAGTTTTAAGAGACAACGGCACAATGAGAGGAATTATTACCACCCGTGCCAATGACTTAACCGCAAGCCAAATCAAACAGAAATTTGACACATATACAAACAAGCACGCAGTTGAAGAGGTAACAATTAAAGAAAAATATGTTATAAACGGCATAGGCACTCACTTCGCTGTTTTAGACTGCGGAATTAAACAGGGCATTTTAAGAGAGCTGAGCAAAAGAGGCTGTAAGCTGACGGTTTTCCCGGCATTTACATCCGCTGAGGAAATATTGGCTTGCAAGCCCGATGCACTGTTTTTGGCTAACGGCCCGGGAAACCCTGAGGACATCCCCACTGTAGTTGAAAACGTAAAGAAAATAATCGAAACAGGTCTGCCCATTTTGGGAATTTGCTTAGGAAACCAGGTTGTTTCCCTTGCTTTGGGCTGTAAGACAAAAAGGTTTAAATTCGGTCACCACGGCGGAAACCACCCTGTTAAAGACACTCAGACAGGCAGAGTTTATATTACGAGCCAAAACCACGAGTTTGTTGTGTGCGACCTGCCCGACGATGTTGAAGCCTCTTTCATTAACATTAATGACGGCTCAATCGAAGGAATAAGACACAAAACAAAGCCTATTTATACAGTACAGTTCCACCCCGAGGCTTCTCCCGGGCCCCTTGATGTAGGTTTTCTGTTTGACAGATTTATCAAAATAACGGAAGGAGTGGGTAAAAATGCCAAAGGTTAATTCCATTAAAAAGGTTCTTGTAATAGGCAGCGGCCCAATCGTTATAGGCCAGGCTGCGGAGTTTGACTATTCGGGAACTCAGGCTTGTGAATCCATTAAAGAAGAGGGCATAGAGGTTGTTTTGGTAAACTCCAACCCCGCCACAATTATGACAGATATAGGTATGGCGCACTACACCTATATCGAGCCCTTAACCATAGATTTTGTAGAAAAGGTTATAGCAAAGGAACGTCCCGACTCGATTATTGCCGGAATGGGCGGTCAGACAGGTCTAAACTTAAGCTGTGAGCTTTATGACAGCGGAATTTTAGATAAATATCACGTAAATGTTATAGGTACTTCCATTGCGTCCATAAAAGAAGGCGAGGACAGAGACAAGTTTAAGAGCCTTATGGAGAGAACCAATCAGCCCATTGTTGAGTCGGACATCGTCACCGGGGTTGAAGAAGGCGTTGAATATGCCTATTCTATCGGTTTTCCCGTTATTGTCCGCCCTGCCTATACATTAGGCGGAACAGGCGGCGGTATCTGTAAGGACGAGGGTGAGCTGAGACAGGTTTTGACCCAGGGGCTTCACTTAAGCCGTGTCGGTCAGTGTCTCATCGAAAAGAGTATTGCCGGCTGGAAGGAAATAGAGTTTGAAGTAATGCGTGACGGCGCAGGCAACTGTATAACCGTTTGTTCAATGGAAAATGTTGACCCCGTCGGTGTACATACCGGCGACTCAATCGTTGTTGCTCCGGCTTTGACCCTTTCAGACAGAGAATATCAAATGCTCAGAAGCGCAGCTATAAACATTATTAACTCAATCGAGATTAAGGGCGGCTGCAATGTTCAGTTTGCTCTCGACCCCAACAGCTATAACTACGCCGTAATTGAGATTAACCCCAGAGTTAGCCGTTCATCCGCTCTTGCTTCAAAGGCTACAGGCTACCCTATCGCTAAGGTAGCGGCAAAAATAGCTTTGGGCTATAACCTTGACGAAATCCCCAATGCCGTAACAGGCAAAACAACAGCCTGCTTCGAGCCTACAATCGACTACTGCGTTCTTAAGTTCCCCAGATGGCCCTTTGACAAGTTCTTCGGCGCTAAGAGACAGCTGGGCACAAAGATGATGGCTACAGGCGAAATTATGTCAATCGGCTCATCATTTGAGTCAGCACTTCTTAAGGGCATTCGTTCCCTTGAAATAGGTCAGTACGGCTTGGAAAGAGAAAGCTCTAAGAAAAAGACACTTGAAGAGCTTAAAAAGAGTGTTGTTTCGCCTGACGATGAAAGAATTTTCGACCTTGCGGAAATGCTCCGCAGAGACTATAAGGTAGAAAAGCTTTGTCAGATTACGGGTATGGACTTATTCTTTATTGAAAAGATTAAAAACCTTGTTGAAATGGAAGAGGATTTTAAAACCCTCACCCTTGAAGAGCTTGACAAGAGAACCCTTATGCACTATAAGAAGCTTGGCTTCTCAGATAAGGCTTTGGCTAAAATGATTAAGTGCGAGCCGCCCGAAATTTATGCTTTGCGTAAAAAGTGGGATATTATGCCTGTCTTCAAAATGGTTGATACCTGTGCCGGTGAGTTTGAAGCGGTTACGCCTTATTATTACTCCTGTTATGAAGAGGAGGACGAGGTTGTTGTTTCAGACAGACACAAGGTTATGGTTATAGGCAGCGGTCCAATCAGAATAGGTCAGGGCATTGAGTTCGACTACTGTTCCGTTCACTGTGTAAAGGCTCTTAAGAAAGCCGGAATTGAGACAATTATTGTAAACAATAACCCCGAAACAGTCTCCACCGACTTCGACACATCTGACAAGCTCTATTTCGAGCCTTTGACAGAAGAGGACGTTTTGAATATTGTTGAGCGTGAAAAGCCCGACGGAGTTATTCTTCAGTTCGGCGGTCAGACAGCCATTAAGCTTGCAAAATTCTTTGACGAAATGAATATTCCCATTTTCGGCACAAAGGCTAAGGATATTGACGCAGCCGAGGACAGAGAAAAGTTTGACGCAATTTTGGAAAGCCTTAACATAAGACGTCCCAAGGGCAAAGGCGTTTGGAACGTAGACGAGGGCATAAACGTAGCCGAAAACTTAGGCTACCCTGTTTTGGTTCGTCCCTCATACGTTTTAGGCGGTCAGGGTATGGAAATCACCCACAACAAGGCAGAGCTTGTTCAGTATCTTGAAGAGGCATTCTATAAAGACAGCAAGAACCCTGTTCTTATCGACCGCTATTTAGGCGGACGTGAAATAGAGGTTGACGCAATCTGCGACGGCGAGGACGTTTATATCCCCGGAATTATGGAGCATTTGGAAAGAGCCGGCGTTCACTCAGGCGACAGCATTTCAATCTATCCTCCTCAGCACATTTCGGACGAAATCAAACAGGCGATTATGGACGAAACCCAGAGAATTTCCGTTGCTTTGGACGTTATAGGAATGATCAACATTCAGTTCATAGAATATAAGGGCGAGCTGAACATAATCGAGGTTAATCCCCGTTCTTCAAGAACAGTGCCTTATATTACTAAAGTAACAGGCGTTCCCGTAATCGATATTGCAACAAGGGTTATGCTTGGCGAAAAGCTTAAGTCAATGGGCTATGGAACGGCTATTGCTCCCGAAAGCAAGGTTGTTGCAGTTAAAGTACCTGTTTTTTCAACAGAGAAGCTGCTCAAGGTTGAGGTTTCATTAGGCCCCGAAATGAGATCAACAGGCGAGGTTTTAGGCGTAGGCTATAACCTTCACAATGCACTTTACAAGGGCTTTATTGCCGCAGGAATGACCATTCCCGAGCCGGGCAGCACAATTCTTGCCACAATTACAAGTAAGGAGCAGAAAAACTTTGCACCTATCGCCAAGCGTTTTGCGGCTATGGGCTGTCGGTTTATTGCCACCTCCGGCACAGCCGAAAGCCTTAAGGCAAACGGAATTAAGGTTCAGTCCGTTAAGAAAATAAGCGAAGGCGTTCCCAATGTTTTGGACGTAATCAGAAGCGGCGTTATCGACCTTATTATCGACATTCCGAGAAAAGCCAACAATGCCAACTCCGACGGCTTCAAAATCAGAAGAACAGCCGTTGAAAGCTCTATAACCATAATCACGGCTATGGACACAGTCAAGGCTATGTGTGAGGTTATGGAAAAGCAAATTGACAGAGACAAGCTTGATATTTTCGACATAAACAGAGATATGAAGAGATAATTTAAAAAGCCCCCTGAACCGATTGTTTTCGGAACAGGGGGTGTTTTTATACATTATTGATTTTCTTCTGACTGATTGAAGCCGTCAATAAGACCGATTACATTTTTCAAGCCCTCGACAATATTGTTATATTCATTATCCTGAGCATTTTTGAAATATTTTTCTCCCAAAGCTTCATAGTCAGCCTTGAATTTGGAAAGATATTCTATTTTGTCCTCCATATAAATTTTAAGATCCTCTAATTTAGCCGCTTCTCTTTGGTGAATAAGGGCAATTTGGTTGTGGGTTTTTGAAATAAGCCTTTCCCCTTCCGCCTTAGCTTTTTCAACTTCCTCTGCAGCATCAGCCTTAGCTTTTGAAATTATATCTTCCCTTTCCTTTTCCGTCCTTGCTTTAAGGTCTGAAGCGGCAATTTCTGCGCTTATCATTGCCTGATTTATGTAGTTTTCCTTTGTTTTATATTCATCTATTTGCTTCTGAAGCATTTCTATAAATCTGTTTACTTCAAATGTGTCATAGCCTTTTCTGACAATCTTAAAATCCGGCATAAATTTTCCTCCCTGAAACGGTTTACATCCAAACTGCAAAATGTTATAATCATTATAGCATTAATGTATATTTTTTGCAAGTAAAAAGGAAAATTTAAGGATGATTTTAATGGATAATGAAAAATACGATTATTATATGGGCTTGGCTATAGAAGAAGCTAAAAAAGCCTATGAAATCAATGAAGTACCTATAGGCTGCGTTATAGTATACAACGGCGAGGTTATAGGCAAAGGCTATAACAGCCGAATTTCAGGCAAAAACCCCCTTCTCCACGCCGAAATTAAGGCAATTAACGAAGCAAGCGCCGCCGTAGGCGACTGGCGCCTTGAGGGCTGTACCCTTTTCGTGACAATCGAGCCCTGCCCTATGTGCGCCGGAGCTATCTTACAGGGAAGAATGGAAAGAGTTGTTTTCGGGGCTGAAAACCCCAAAGCCGGCTGCTGCGGCTCTATTCTTAATTTAATGGACGACGACAGGTTTAACCATAAGGTTGATGTTGTAAAGGGCGTTCGAAAGGACGAATGTGCCGGACTTATGAAGGACTTTTTCAAACACAGGAGGGAAGCAAAATGAAAACGGCTTTGACTATTGCGGGGTCCGACTGCTCAGGCGGTTCTGGAATACAGGCTGACCTTAAGACATTTGCCGCCCACAGGGTTTACGGAATGAGCATTATAACCTCCGTTGTGGCTGAAAACACCGTCGGGGTAATTTCTCTTGAAGATGTAAGCCCAAAGGGCATAAAAAACCAGTTTAAGGCTGTTTTTGAGGATATTTTCCCAAACAGCGTTAAAATAGGTATGCTTTCGGGAAGAGAAACAATCAAGGCTTGTGCAGAGGGTTTGGCTCTTTATAAGCCCCTCAATGTGGTTATTGACCCTGTTTTATACGCAAAGGACAAAACCCCTTTGACAGATGAGGGCTGTATGGAGCTTTTGATTAAGGACGTATATTCAAAGGCTGATATTTTGGCGCCGAACATCCCCGAAGCGGAGCGAATTTCCGGGCTAAAAATAAATTCCCTTAAGGATATGGAAGCTGCCGCCGAGGTAATCTGCGGACTTGGGGTTAAAGCCGTTCTTTTAAAGGGCGGTCACTTTCAGGGCGAGCCTACGGACATTCTCTTTGACGGAAAAGCCTTTCACAGTTTTAAGGGCAAACGCATAAACACCAAAAACACCCACGGCACAGGCTGTACCCTTTCTTCCGCTATTGCGTCAAATTTGGCTTTGGGCTTCGACATTTTAACCTCTGTTTCAAAAGCTAAGAAATATATAAACGGTTCAATCGCCAATGCCCTCAGCTTGGGGAACGGCTGCGGACCTCTTAACCATAACCCCGACACGTGGGGTTAAAATATAAACAAGATTAACCTAATGGGAGGAATTTTAATGAAAAGAAGAGTAATAATTTGCATTGCAGTAATTGTTGTGCTGGTCATATCAGGTTGTTATTTATATTGGCGATATGTATATGATAAACAAGGTCAGTATGTTTATCCGGAAGAAAACAACTCCATAACAAGCAGTGAAAATTCGACGGAAAATAATACTGCTGCGGCTTCGGAAAGCTATTATGATAAATTCCAAACAATAACTTTAGAGCAGCTTAAGGAACATTACGGAACTTGGGAAATTATAGACAGTGACGAAACAAATTTATATGCACCTGTAAGCAAAATCTATACTTATGATGACATACATCATAGTTTAACTATAAACGGAGACGGTATTTTAATTGACGGTCAGCCTGTAACAGTTACTTCAATTAAATCGTGCAGCATTGATGAGTCTCTTATGTATTTCGAAACACGTGCAGATATAGAAATGTTCGGTTTTAAAGATAATTTATGTGAAGAAATTTCGATAAACGCATATAGCGAATACGAAGATTTAATCTTTACTTTCTATACCGATGGTGAAAAAAATTATTACTATTACAGCAATAATTTTTTAAAGATGACAAAAACAGAATGATTTTAATAAGTCCTCTGAAACTATGCTGTCAGTACAAAAATTTTTGCAGTAGTAATCTTTCCTTGAATGACAATAACTGGACGTAACCAACAAGCCTCCCCTTGAGGGGAGGTGGCACACGCAGTGTGACGGAGAGGTGAAGTCTTTTGTAACATATGGAATGTATTAACATTATCTTTATAAAATACAACACCTCTCAGTCAGCTTCGCTGACAGCTCCCCTCAAGGGAAGCCTTAGTCAACCATTTTCCATAAGTTTTATAAAATAATCACACTGAAAAAGTCTCCGTTAAGAAATTAATCAAGCGGAGACTTTCTTATATTCTCATTTATTTTTATTTCGGAAGAGTATATCTCTGTTTATCGGAAGGCTTATAAAGCACAAACCGTCTGCCGATTGTCTGAACAACCTCGGCTCTTGCTCTGCCCGCAATAGTTTCGGCAATATTCCGCACATCGTCAAAGCAGTTATCCAAAACACAGCCCTTTATAAGCTCTCTTGCCGCCAAAGCCTCTGAAGCGGACTTAACCACCTCCGGGGTTACCCCTGCCTTGCCCACCTGCAGAATAGTATCTATCTTTGCGGCTTCCGATTTCAAATATGCTCTCTGTTTGCTGTTAAGCATAAAATCTCACCTTTCTATTTAAACTTAATCGAAGAACTCGAACTCCAAATCATAAATCCTTACCGTATCGCCGTCTTTAATTCCTTTTTCCTTAAGAGCGTCAACAATACCCTTTTCTCTTATATATTTTTGGAAGAAAGCGAAGCCCTGTTCATTTTCGATATTGGTGTAGCCTATCATTCTTTCAACTCCTGCGCCTTCCACAAGGAAATAGCCCTTTTCAACCTCAGTAACAGTAAAGACGCTCATATCCTCGCTTACATCGTCAATAAACTCGTCATATTCCTCAGCGAAAACAATATCGTCCGGGAAGTCCTCCAAAACCTTTCCGCATTCATCAAGTATCTCCCCTATTCCTTGGTTCATTGCCGCCGATACGGGGAAAACCTTCATTCCCTCGGCTTCAAAGGTTTCCTTAAGTCTTTCGAAATTCTCCTGCGACCCCGGCAAATCCATTTTGTTTGCCGCAATAATCATAGGTCTGTCCAAAAGCTCCTCTTTATACTTGCGAAGCTCCTCATTTATAAGCCGAACGTTTTCAACAGGGTCTGTTCCCTCTAAGGCTGCGGCGTCAACAACGTGAATAAACACCTTTGTTCTTTCAACGTGTCTCAAAAAGTCATGACCCAAGCCCACACCTTCGCTTGCCCCTTCGATAAGCCCGGGAATATCAGCCAAAACAAAGTCACGTCCATATTGTCTCACAACGCCTAAATTGGGGCTTAAAGTAGTGAAATGATAAGCCGCAATTTTGGGGTTTGCGTTAGTCGCCATTTTGAGAATAGTCGACTTTCCTGCACTGGGCAGCCCCACAAGCCCTACGTCAGCCAAAAGCTTAAGCTCCAAAACAACGTCGTATTCCTTGCTTTCCTTTCCGGCTTCGCAGTAACGGGGTGCCTGTCTCGTAGGTGTAGCGAAGTGTTGGTTGCCTCTGCCCCCTCTGCCGCCCTTTATGATTATTTTCTTCTCGCCGGGCTTGGTTAAGTCAGCCATAACCTTATTTGAATTTGCTTCACGAATAATTGTTCCGGCAGGGACTTTTATAACCACGTCTGCGCCGTCTGCGCCGGATCTGTTTCGCTTTTCGCCGTCACAGCCGTTTTCTGCCTTAAAAATTCTTTTATAGCGGAAGTCCATAAGGGTGTTTGCGCCGCTATCGGCAACAAAAACCACGTCTCCCCCTTTTCCGCCGTCTCCGCCGTCAGGTCCACCGTGGGTTATATATTTTGCTCTGTAAAAGGAAACGCAGCCATTGCCGCCTTTTCCGCCCTTTATGTGAATTTTCACTCTGTCAACAAACAAACTCACAACCTCCCTGTAAAAAAGAAACGGCTATATAATATAGCTATTAGACTATATTCATACAGCCGTCAGTTTCAAAAATTTAATAGTTAAGCCTCAACGGGATATACAGAAACCTGCTTCTTATCTCTGCCAAGTCTCTCATACTTAACTTTTCCCTCAACAAGGGCAAACAAAGTATAGTTGTTTCCGCAGCCTACGTTTAAACCGGGATGGATTCTTGTTCCGTTTTGTGTATAAAGAATGTTTCCTGCTAAAACGTGCTGTCCGTCGGCTCTCTTAGCGCCGAGTCTCTTTGAATTTGAATCACGGCCGTTCTTTGAAGAACCTGAACCCTTTTTATGAGCAAATAACTGAAGGTTAATTCTTATCATCGTTAGACACCTCCTGGGTTTTAACTGTCATATATTCAAAATATTCTTCTTCTACAGACCTTATTGAAAGCTCAAAGGCTTTCAGCAAAAGATCCGCTTTTTGGTTTTCCGCACCCCTCGCAAGGGACGGAACTAAAAAATACAAATATCCATTTTCCTCGTTGATTTCAAGCTCGTATTTATCCCCCACTTCCGTAAGGGCTTCAACGGCATTCACCGCAGACTGAGCCAAAACCGAAACCGCCGCACACACAATAGGCTCGGTATGGTTTTCAACTGAAAAACCGCAGATATTATTATTCTTTTTAAATATAACAACCTTAAGCTTAGGCATTAATCTTTGTTATGGAAAGCTTTGTGAAAGGCTGTCTGTGACCGTTCTTCTTGTGGAAGCCCTTCTTAGGCTTATACTTATAAACGATAACCTTTTTAGCCTTGCCCTCGCCTAAAACCTTGGCAGCAACGCTTGCACCCTCAACTGTGGGAGTACCTACCTTAAGCTCTTCTCCGTCAGATACGGCAAGAACCTTGTCAAAAGTATAATCACCCTCAGTTAAACCAAGCTTTTCTACTGTAATAACGTCGCCCTCTGCAACCTTATACTGCTTTCCGCCTGTTTCGATAATAGCATACATTTCAGTTCGCACCTCCTTTAAATTTTCAGGAACACGCCGAATACGGCTTTGCCTAACTTCCGCAAATTACGCCTCTTCGTGCGGTAACTGTTTATTTCACAACAAATTAATAATACCACCAAATCAAGCAGATGTCAACAATTATTTTAAGGTAGGTGTGGACACAATGCGCATATTATATTTTTACAAAAAATCAAGAACGGAGA
>JAJPZT010000104.1 GCA_021204175.1 Clostridiales bacterium
TATTAGATACATGTGTATTATATGTATTACGGAGGATATTATCCTTATTACGGCGGCTATGGTTACGGCTATGGCTTCAGCGGTCTTTATATGCTGGCTATGCTTCTGCTGGTTGCGGCGATAATTCTGTCAATGTATTCTCAGTTTAAGGTTAATTCGACCTTCAAGAAGTATTCCAAGGTGGCAAGCAGAAGAGGCTACACAGGGGCAGACGTGGCAAGACAGCTTCTTTATAACGCCGGTATCACAGACGTAGTTGTAGAACCTATTAAGGGCAGCTTAACCGACCACTATGACCCCAAATCAAAAAAACTGAGACTTTCAGAGCCGGTTTATTCTTCATACAGTATAGCCGCCTTGGGAGTAGCGGCTCACGAAACAGGCCACGCAATTCAGGATAACGTAGGCTATGTGCCTTTAAAGATAAGAACGGGAATTTATCCGGCGGTTAATTTTTCAAGCAAGCTGGCTATGCCCCTTATAATTTTGGGCTTAATAATAGGCTCTTTTTCAAGATTTTACAGCATAGCCCTTTTCGGCGCTTTGCTTTATGCAGTAGTTGTTTTGTTCCAGCTTGTGACCCTTCCCGTGGAGTTTAACGCTTCCGCAAGGGCAATGCAGAACCTTAAAGACTACGGCTATTTAGACCCCGACGAGGTTAAGGGAGCAAGAAAGGTTTTGTCGGCGGCGGCTCTTACCTATGTAGCTGCAGCAGCGGCGTCACTTGCTACACTTTTAAGATTTTTGGCAATTATTTTGGGAAATAACAGGAGAAGGTAAAGTTATTTTGCGGCAGAAATCAGTTTTATAGCAATGGAAACCGCCCCACCTCTCCGACGCACTTCGTGCGCCAAGTCCACAATTTATTGTGGTAAAAATAATTCTTTTGAGGACGGCTTAAGTGCCGTCCTTATTTTATGCTTTATACTTTTACTTTGCCGATGAAGCGGTAGTAGATTTCAACCGAGATTACCGAGTTTTTGTTATTGTCGGGTTTTTCGTGAATAACAATTTTTTGAATAAGGTTGTTTAGAAGAGCCTCGTTTAACTCGGTTATTTCGGTATACTGTTCCAACAGGTCAGCAAATTCTTTGGCTGATTTTGTTTGCTGTGCTTTATCGGCAAGATTACGTTGAATTTCGTTTAACCGCTCTTTAAGGCTTGTTTCTTCCCTTTCGAGGTTTTGCGACATCACAGCATATCTTTCGGCTGAAATGCGCTTGAAAACCTTGTCCTCATACATACTTTGAATGATTTCACAGATTTCCGAAAGACGCTTTTTTATTTTGTCCTGTTCCTTTTGGAAGAGCATTTTTTCGTCTGAACTCTGTTTGTCCGAAAAGCCTGCAAGATGATTTATATAAGCATCTTTGTCTGTATTTACGAAACAGATGTGGCGGTTCAAATCATTCAAAACAAGGTCATATATAACGCTGACACTGACTGAATGAGGAGTACACCACTCTTTACCGTAATGATTATACCAAGAACACATATATTTATGGTCTTGTTTTGAAGAAATATCTTTTTTATAAACAAAGTTTTTCCCGCATTCACCGCATTTTATTAAACCCTTAAAAATATTGTCGGGGTTGGACTGTGCAAATGGCTTTTTAATGCTTATTCGCTGCTGAACGGTTTCAAAATCTTCATAGCTTACAAGAGCTTCGTGAGTTCCCGCAACCCTTATCCATTCGTTTTCCGAAAGCCTTATAAGCCGCTTATCTTTAAATGACTTTGTGGCGTACTTTCGGTTGACCATATCGCCTGTATATATAGGATTGCTGAGAATGTTTTTCACACTTGTGTTGCTCCAGGCATAGTGAAATTTTCTTGTTTCGGAAGAGTTTGTCACTCCTTCGGTATCACGCAGATAGGCGTTTGGTGTGAGTATGTGCTCCTCTTTAAGAATATTCGCAATTTCACCGCAGGTCATACCCTCCAAAGCCATAGAAAACATCCGCTGTACTGTTGGTGCGTTTTCGTTGGGTATAAGCTTGTGCTTGTCCTCTGGTGATTTTGCATAGCCGTATGGTGCAAAATTGCCCATATATTCACCGTTAAGAGCCTTTGTTTTGATTGCGGAGCGGATTTTGCGGCTGATGTCCTTTGCGTACCATTCATTGATGATATTTTTGAACGGAGCAAAATCATTCTCACCGCTAACAGTATCAACATTATCATTTACGGCAATAAAGCGCACATCTCTTTGCGGAAAGAAAATCTCCGTATAATAGCCTGTCTGCAAATATTCTCTGCCTAAACGTGACAGGTCTTTGACGATTACCGCTTCAACTCTGCCTGCTTCTATTTCGGAAACCATTCTCTTAAAACTCGGTCTTTCGAAATTTGTACCGCTCCAGCCGTCGTCAATGAAATATTCACAGTTGGTAAAGCCATTTTCTTCAGCATAACGCTTAAGCATTGCCTTTTGGGTTTGTATGCTTGCACTGTCGCCGCTGTACTCGTCATCTCTGCTGAGCCTGCAATAAAGAGCTGTTATTTTATCAAATCGCTGTTTTTCCATTCGTGTTTGCCTTGTCCTTTCCAAACAGCAATTCAAGATTTAAGATTATTTTACCAGTAATTTATGGTTTTGTAAAGGTCTTTTGAAATTGCTGTTTTATAATTTAATATTTTCGTTCGACAATATTTGGTAGATAAATTTTTTTAAATGTGATAAAATTAAATCTGTTAGAAACTGTCTGTAATAATTGAAGTATAAAACACAGCGGAGAAAATTGCATTGTTTGAAATTTGTCCAAAAGTTGTGAAAATCTAAGCAGAGAAAAATAAGGAGGGATACCAAAATGAAACCGTTTTGCTTTAGTACAATTATGGAAAAATTCTTAGAAGGTATGGCTGTAAATGAAAATGGTAAAAAAATGAATCTTATAAACAATTTGTTTGTCGGACATATACAGGACAAGAAGATGTCAAACTTTAATTTCGACTTAGACCCGGGAAATATCAGCAGATGGTTTAGCGGCGAAGAAAGACCATCGCCTGCTATAGCAGATTTCTATAAAAACAAGGGTGATTTAGCATATGACATTCAAAATAAGGTTTTTCCGCTTCTTGTTGACAAGGATAAAGTTGTTGAAGAAATATATGATTTACTTGTAAAAGATAAATGGCTTTCGGAAAGTAAAAAGGCAGAAGTTTCGGTTGGTTACCCTTATGGTGATGATGAAGAAGAAAAAGCTAACTTTATGGGAAGAGCAGTGTTTTTAAGTTTACAGATGGGAAAGCTTTTGTTTGACCCTAAAACCGGACAGCCTATCAATTACAGCGAAAAGTCGCCAAATCCCGAAGAAAGCTTGCGTGACAATAAAATTCCGAAACCACAGAGAAATTTCTGCGGCAGAGAGAAAGAGTTACGGGAAGTCCACGCTATGCTTGAAAGCGAGAGTAAAATATTCATTAAGGGTATAGCGGGAATTGGCAAAAGTGAGTTTGTAAAAGTGTATGCCGATAAATACAAAAAGAGTTATACTGGCATAATTTATTTTACATACAACAACGATTTAAAAAGGATGATTACAGAATGCAGCTTTGAAAGAGACAATGAAACAGAAAGTAAGGAACTGCTTTTTAAGCGTCATAATGATTTTTTAAAAAGTTTGAAAGAAGATGTATTGATTATTATCGACAATTTTGATACTGTTCCGTCAGATGAAGAATTTCTTGATGAAATGTTGGAAAGCTACGGATGTAAAATCTTGTTCACAACAAGAAGCGATTTTGATGAAAATTTTTATACAAGCTACACTTTAAGAGAAATGCCGCAAACGGTGCTTTTTAATTTGGTTTCCAAAATCTACAGTAAAGCAGAAAATTATAAAGATACTGTAATGCAGATTATAGATGAGGTGAATAACCATACACTTTGTGTTGAGCTTGCCGCAAGGCTTATGGGAAAAGCCAGAAGATCTCTGACCCCTGATGAACTTTTAAGTTACCTTCGTTCAGATTATGGCGTTATGAAGTCTCAAAGGCTTGTCAATCTTAAGAAAGACGGCAAGACCGAATCAAAAACTTATTACAGTCATATCCATAAACTTATTTCGTTGGCTGAACTTTCGGAGAAGGACAAATATATAATGCAAAATATGGTATTTATCCCCTATGATGGTGTAAATTTCAATACTTTTTCCAGTTGGTTAATTCCTGCTGAAATAACTGAAAGAAAAGAGTACGACATCTTAGTTGCAAATGAGATTGACAGTCTTATTGAATTTGGCTTTATACAAACCGATGGTTATGAAAAAATAATGCTTCACCCGCTTATTCAAAAGGTTACACTTGACGATATACAGCCAAGCATTGAAGGCTGCAAAGTTTTGATTGAGAATTTGAAAACTATATGTTTGTTCAGAGGAATAGACTTTGCTGACAGAAATATTTTATTTGATACAACAGAAAATATCATAAAGTTTGCTGATAAAAATAATTCAGATTTATATAAAGCGTTTTTAAAGGAAGCTTATGCCTATATAGAAAAATACAGTGTTGGTTCAGTTATGGAAATGATTTTGACGGAATTAGAAAATTTGACAGAAAATTATGAAGATACTGCTATTTTGTATGATTACAAAAGTGCCTATGAGGTCTTTTGCAATAAAAACATTGATATAGCATTGAAGTATAGCTTGAAAGCCGTAAATTTATGTGATAAAGTTATGGATACAAATCCACGTCTTGCGTCAAACTTATACTCCAATTTAGCTGAAATTTATCGTTTGAAAGGACGTTATGAAGCGGCAAAGAACAATTTAGATTATGCAAAAGATGTTATTAAAATCAAAAATCTTCCGTTTACTCACGATGATGTGATTTTAGAACGTAAATATGGAAATCTTCTTGCGGATATGGGAAACTATCAAGAGGCTCTTAAGAAATTTAACGATTTAATAAAAGGAATTAATAATTATAACCCAAACAGTTTAGATCTTGCAGCTGTATTATGGGACATTGGCTTTGTTTTTTCAAAAATGGGTGACAAGAAAACAGCCGCACATTATTTTGGTTCGGATTATTATCTTTTTTCTAAACTTATGCCGGATGATAAAGAGTTTTTAGAAAGCAAACGGAATGAATTAAATCTAATAGGCATTGAAATAAAATGCTGAACAGAGTTTAAAAAAATATTATAAAATCAATTGGGCTCACTGGTGAAAGGAAAATTGACAGTGAGCTTTTTTGCTGCATAAAATTTTACAACTTTGGGACAAATTTCACACAATGACTTTTTTTCGGAACAGCGGTATTATTTTTTCAGAAAGCAAAGTACCAACTGAACTTCAAGCAGTTTGAAAGGAGTGATTATATGCTTGAAAAGGAAAAAGAAAAATATGCTGTTCTTTCCGAACCTTATGAATATAAGAGCGGCGGCAGGACAATCCTTGTAACGTCATTTTATAACACACAGGCAAAGGCAACAGCAGAGGAATTAATTATTAAAATGTTAGAGAACCGAATTTTAAACGAAAAGGAGTGTGACTTATATGAATAATTTTTTCACAAACGAAAATCAGCTGACATCATACATAGCTTATCCGAAATACCTTTTTGGCAACAAGTTGAGCGAAACAACAAAGCTTATATACATAGTTTTGCTTGACAGGGCTAAGATGTCGATTAAAAACAGCAGCTACACCGACAGCACAGGAGTTTTTGTATATTTTCCCATAAACAAAATGGCAGAAGCCGTTAATAAGAGTGAAATGACCGTCAAAAATGCCTACTCCGCTCTGGAGAAAGCAGACCTTATCTGCCGCAGACACCAAGGCATAGGTAGACCGAACAAAATCTATGTAAAACTTCCTGTCGCAGACAGCTTTGTGTCGGAGGAAAATATGCTTTCGAGACAGACAGAAAATTCTCTTTCAGACGGACAAGATTTTGTGCATTTGGCGGATAAAAAATTGTCGGGAAATAAAACAATAAATAAAACAAGTTTAATAAAACAAGATAATAAAACAAGCACAGCCTACGGCAGCCAAAAAAATGTATTCTTAACCGATGAAGAATATTCCGCTTTAGTAGACGAATTTTCCATAGCCGAAATTGAGGATTACATCGAAAGAGTATCCTCTTATATGGCACGCAAAAATTATAACTATCCCAATCACTCGGCAACTATTCGCAGATGGATTTTAAAAGACAGACCAAAAAATAACAAACCACCCGAAAGGGTTTATGAAAGAAGGGCAGGTGAAAGCTTATGAGAAAAATCGGCAGTGAAACAAAAAATCTTTTCGGCGGCAGAGAATTGCAGAATGATGAATACATAAACCCGTCGGACGGTTTAATATACTGCTCCAAGTGCCGCACTCCCAGACAGCTTCGTTTGGAATACAAAGGGAAAGTAGTTACACCTTATGTAATGTGTTCCTGCCAAAGGTCGGCATACGAAAAGGAAGAAACCAAAAGGAAACAAAGGGACTTCCTCAATACCGTTTCCCGTCTTAAGGCAAGCGGTTTACAGGATAAATCTCTGTACGATTACAATTTTGCCAACGACAAGGGTATAAACCCCGAAATTAAATACGCTTATACCTATGTTGCCAAGTGGCAAGAAATGTACAAAATGTCTATCGGCTTGCTCCTTTGGGGCAGTGTGGGAACGGGAAAGTCTTTTATAGCCGGTTGCATAGCTAACGCATTATTGGAAAAGGGAGTACCCGTCTTAATGACCAATTTTCCGAAAATATTAAACGAGCTGACAGGCTTGTATTCCGGCGACAGAAACATATTCATTAACAGCTTAAACCAGTATAGCTTGCTGATAATAGATGATTTGGGAGTTGAGCGAAACTCTGAGTTTGCAGTTGAGCAAATCTTCAATATAGTAGACAGCCGTTATCGCAGCAAAAAACCTTTCGTAATAACAACTAACCTCACCTTGGACGAGCTTAAACGCCCCTCCGATATGAGCCGCAGCAGAATTTACAACCGCATTTTGGAGCGCTGTATTCCGATTATGATAAACAATCGGAACATACGAAACCAAAATGCCGCTGCAAATATGGACAAAGCCTTGAAGCTGTTTTCGTAAAAACCGCATACATCTTTTTTACGGAAAACAGTCTTGCCGCCCGATAGTTACCGACGGCGGCAAGGCTGCGGCAGGGGTAAAAAATTCTCACCTCACCCACCGAGGCAGAGTTTTCTCGTCAATGTAAGCAAACTTCAAACTGTGATGAAATCTCTGCTCTATGGTGTGTGGGTGAGAATTTGCAAGCTCCCCGAATGGCATACCATTCTGAGCTTGCAGGGGGACTGCGTACCCCCTTGGCCCCGTTGCTTCAGTGCCGTAAACGGCACATAATTGCCGCAGCGGAACACTGATTGCAGACAGAAATATATATCTGTTCTGCAATCGCTTCGGCGGCAAATTTCTTCAACTTCGCAAAACAACAAACGAAAGGAGGTTTGCGTTTGGCAAATCGTTTCAGAAATAAGCTGTTAGGGATACGCCTAACAGAAAAAGAGTGGGCTTTCATAAAAGCCAAAATTGAAAAATCGGGACTTTCCCAAAGGGAGTATCTTCTTCAAGCCTTATCTAAAAAGCCTATAATCGTTAAGCCCTACGGTCACGAAATAGCTTCGGAAATTAAGGCTATCGGCAGGAATATAAATCAAATCGCTAAAAAAGTAAACAGCCGAGAAATCGCCGATTACACTACTCAGCTTGAAGCCATTTCCGAGCAGCTTGGGAAGGTGATGGAGCAATGGCAATAATTAAAGCAGTAAACTCAAGAGCGAGTATCAATACAATTATACAGTACATAACAAATCCCGTCAAGACTGAGGAAAGGTTTATAGGAACATTTAACTGCCGAAAAAACAATATACTCGGTGATATGAGAGCTACTAAAAAATCGTGGAATAAAATGGGCGGTCGGCAGTACAAGCACTTCATACAAAGCTTTTCGCCCGAAGAAAACATAACCCCCGAAGAAGCCCACGCCATAGCCGAAGAGCTCGTAAACAGTTGGGACAAATTTAAAGGCTATGAAGTCTGCTTCGCCACTCACACCGACAGAAATCACATTCATACCCACATCGTTGTCAACTCTGTAAGCTACGAAACAGGCAAAAAATTCAACTATTCCAAAAGAGAGTTACAAGAATTTAAAGACCTGTCAGACAAGATACTGATTGAGCATAACAAGCAAATCTGTCATA
>JAJPZT010000106.1 GCA_021204175.1 Clostridiales bacterium
TATTATGTTTATGTTTACATCTCGGTTTATTGTTCCCGGCGGCAAGTGGCTGTGAAATCACCGCTTACGCAAAAGACAGCAATTCTTCCGCCGAAGAATCCGTTTACGCCGAAGAAACATATTTAGAAGAATCATATTTTAATGAAGAAGAAACCTCCGGCAGCGGACTTATTATTTTTAATACCTCCGAGCATATTCCATATGCAAAAACCGATGAATACAACTGCTTCAGACCCCGTGAGGCGGCGTCAAGAGGGGAAATTGCGGCTATGTTTTATGAGCTTCTTGCGGACAAAACCACAAACGGAAAAACCTTTGACGATGTTTCGGAGGAAAGCGAGTTTTATGCCGCGGCAGGAGCTGTTTGTTCGGCAGGGCTTATGACAGGCAGAGATGACGGTCTTTTCCATGCGGAAGATATAATTACAAGAGGAGAATTTGCCGCCGTAATCTGCAATATTTTCGGCTTGGAACAATGTGAAAGCAGCTTTGCCGACATATATGAAGGATATTGGGCAGAGGGCTGTATAGGAGCAGCCTGTGAAGCCGGTTATATGAGCGGCTATGAAAACGGTCTTTTTATGCCTTTGAAGGCAGTAACCAGAGCGGAAGCAGTTTCCGCCGTAAACAGAATTTTAGGCAGAAAAGCCGGTGAAAATGTAACTGAGCTTGAAGATATGACGGTTATGCCCGATGTCTTAAAAAATGACTGGGCTTACGGAGATATTTTGGAGGCAACGGTTCCCCACACCTGTGAAACCGAAAACGGCAAGGAAATTTGGGAAACCTACGAGCCTTTTAAGCTTGATTTAGACTACGGCTTTATAAATGTAGGAGACTTTCTTTTTTATGTAAACGGCAACACAAAGCAGTATGTTACAGACACCGTTTTGGGCAATTTTACATTTGATGAAAACGGAAGATATACAACGGGAAACGAGGAACTTGACGGATATTTAAGCAGCATTATTTCCAAAATCACAACCGGTGATATGACCAAGGAAGAAAAGCTCTATTCCTGTTATGAATATATGAGAGACAATTTTAAATATCAAAAGGGTTCTATATATTCAAACGGATCATCGGGCTGGGATGTTGACGAAGCCTTAAAGATTTTTTCAAAGGGCAAGGGAAACTGCTACAGCTTTGCCTCCGGCTTTACTCACCTTGCCAGAGAAATAGGCTATGACGCCGTACCTATAGCCGGTCAGGTTCCCTCGGCAAGGTCGGGGCTTACGGCTCACGGCTGGACTGAAATAGTTATAGACGGTGTAACCTATGTGTTCGATCCGGAGCTTGCAATGGCAAACGGCTATGACCTTTTTAAAAAGACCTACAGCCAAACAGCTATTGCCTACTATAAATAAAGGAGATTAAACAAATGGTTTTCGGGTCTGCGGTCTTCCTGTTCGGTTTTCTCCCTGTTGTTTTGTGCCTTTATATAGCTATGCCGAGCTTGGTTTTAAAAAATGCCCTTCTTATTCTGGCAAGCCTTTTGTTTTACGGCTTCGGTGAACCGGTATATGTCTTTTTAATGATTTTTTCTGCCCTTTTCAACTATATTATAGGACTTTTGGCAGCTAAAGGCGGCAAAACGGGAAGGTTCGGTCTGGCTGTTGGGGCTGCTGCGGATATAGGCTGTCTTTGTTATTTTAAATATGCTGATTTTTTTCTGCAGAATTTAAACCTTGTTTTGGGAACGGAAATTTCTTTAAGAAACATTGCTCTGCCTATAGGAATATCCTTTTTTACATTTCAGGAAATCTCCTACATAGCAGACGCTTATAAAACAGGCAAATGTCAAAAAAATCCCTTTAAAATTCTTCTCTATGTCAGTCTTTTTCCCCAGCTCATAGCGGGACCCATTGTGAAATACGGTGACATTGAAAGAGAGCTTTCAGACAGACGGTTTTCTTTTGATGACGCCTCAGAGGGTGTTTGCCGATTTATTTTCGGGCTTTCGAAAAAGCTTCTTATTGCAAACACACTGGGACTTATGGTTGACAATATACTTGCCTTTGAAAATATGAATATTTTGTCGGCGTGGTTCTGCGCTTTGGGCTACAGTCTTCAGCTTTATTTTGACTTCAGCGGCTACAGCGATATGGCAATAGGCTTGGGCAGGATTTTCGGCTTTCATTTTAACGAAAACTTTAACTATCCTTATATTGCCTTAAGCATTAAGGATTTTTGGAACAGATGGCATATTTCCCTTTCATCATGGTTCAGAGATTATGTTTATATTCCTTTGGGCGGAAACAGAAAGGGCAGGCTCAGAACAAATTTAAACCTTGCCGTTGTCTTTCTCTTAACCGGTTTTTGGCACGGTGCAAGCTGGAATTTTGTGATTTGGGGTATTTGGCACGGTTTTTTCAGAATAGCCGAAAATATAGGCATTATAAAAATAAAAAACAATATTATTGCCCGTGTTTATACCCTGGTCTGCGTGGCTGTGGGTTTTATGATTTTCAGAGCGGAAAATATGAGACAGGCGGTTTATATGGTTAAAAATATGTTTTCGGGCTTTGACTTTTCGGCGGCGGCTTTAGCCGATTTTGTTTCCGTACTGTCGCCCTATAATATTTTTATATTTTTTGCGGCTGTTGTTTTCTGCCTGCCCCTGTTTAAAAGGATTGAAAAATTCAGGTTTCCCCTGTCCGCCGTGCTTTTCGTTCTGTGCGTTTTGAATATAGCTTCGGCAGGGTACAATCCCTTTATATATTTCAGGTTTTAAGGGGGACTTTGTATGAAGAAAATATATTTTTATACATTTATAATATTGTGTTTAATACCTCTTGCAGGTACTTTTATCAACAATGAAACCGAAACAAGAGAAAACAAAACCGCCCCGCCTTTATTTATGACGGAAAACGGTTTAAATTCAGATTATACCGATGAACTGGATAACTGGTATGGAAAAAATTTCGGCTTCAGAACATATTTAATAGAAGCCGAAAACAGTCTGTATGAAGCCGTCTTTAAACAGTGCCTTTCGGCTGATGTTATTATAGGCAGAGATGGTTATTTGTTTTACGGCGAAACCCTTAACGACTTTCGGGGCAGAAGCCTTATGACAGATGAAGAAATAGACGAAACAGCCGATTTTCTTAAGGAAATTCAGGATTTCTGCACGGCTTCGGGGGTTAAATTTCTTTTTACCGTTGCGCCAAACAAAAACAGCCTCTATCCCCAATATATGCCTTATTATTATAAGGAAGACAAGTCAGCCGGCAATGCCCTCCGCCTTAAGGCGGCGCTTCTTGAAAGAGGAGTTAATTATCTTGACCTTTTTGAGGCTTTTGAGGCCCGGGAAGAGGTTCTTTATCACAAGCTTGACTCCCACTGGAACAATAAGGGAGCTGCCCTTGCTTATGAAAGCATAATGAAGGCGCTGGGGCTTGAATATGAAGACTATTCTGATATTCCCTACAGTGAGGAATATAATTTTGACGGTGACCTTTACGAAATGGTTCATCCATTAGGCAGCAAAAAGGATAAAAATATAATTTTTTCAAAGGATTTCGGCTTTAAATACACCTCGGCAGTAAAGGATGACAACTCAAACAATTCCATAACCACCGAAAACCCGAATAAATGCGGAAGTATAATTATGTACAGAGATTCTTTCGGAAATTCTTTGCTACCATTTATTGCTGAGGATTTCGGAAAGGGACATTTTCTGAAAACAAAGCCCTACGAGCTTAATCTGATAGAAGAAGAAAATGCCGATGTTTTTGTGATAGAAATTGCGGAGAGGAACATTCCTTCCGTGGTTAGTTATAAACAACAGTAAATATTTAATTTAACAGGAGGAAAATTATAATGAAAAAGAATATTTTGGCAATAGGTCTTGCGGCTGTGATTATTGCAGGCTGCGGAGGAAATTCAAATGAAGCCGAAACAACAACGGAAACGGAAATAACAACAGAAGCCGAGACTGAGACCGAAACAGAAACTGAAACCCAAACCGAAACTGAAGTTCAGGAGCAGGAAACAGCCCCTCAAACAGAAGCCCCTAAGCTTGAAGCCGAACCTCAGACAGAAGCCCCTGTTCCCGAAGCTGAGCCTCAGCCGGAGGAATTCGCTCCCGAAGCTGCGGCTCCTACAAAAGCAGATGCCGAAAAATACATAGGCGCAAATGTTTCATCCCTTACTTCGGCAATAGGTTCCCCCAATTCATCATCCTACGCAGACAGCTGTTTAGGTGACGGACAAGACGGCGAGCTTCACTATAACGGTTTTGTGGTTTACACTTATGTGGATGAAAACGGAAACGAAACCGTAGATTCTGTTGAAAGCGAATAAAGCGTCTTAATTCAACGGATTTCAGAATAAATAATAGGGCTGTGAGAAATTGAACATTCAATCTTTTCACAGCCCTTTTAAAATGATTAATAATCATATTTTTTTCTTAAAGCGGCAATAAACAGAATTGCCGTCAGCGCTGCCGCAAACTCGGCAGCCACGATTGATATCCAAATTCCGTTAATGCCCAAAATCAAGGGAAAAACAAGCACAGCCACAGCCTGATATAAAAAGGTTCTCAAAAAGGAAATCGAAGCGGAAACGAGACCGTTATTCAGGGCTGTAAAAAATGAAGAGCCGAAAATTCCCACACCGGCAAAAAGAAAAGAGAAGGAATATATTTTAAAGGCTTTCACTGTCAGGTCAAGAAGATCCTTGTCATAGCTTACAAAAATAAGAGCCAGGGGCTTTCCCGAAATTTCCGCAAAGACAAACATCAAAACCGCAAAAACCGAGATTATGCCTACGCTGTTTATCAAAAGGCTTTTAAGCTCCTTATTATTTTGTGCACCGTAGTTATAGCTGAAAACAGGTGCTGCTCCGCTTGAATAGCCTATAAACGCCGACAAAAATATAAGGTTTACATACATAATTACGCCGTAGGCAGCGACTCCGTCGTTTCCCACATATTTAATAAGCTGCGCATTATAAAGCATATTGACCACAGACAGAGAAATGTTTGTAAGAAGCTCGGAAGAGCCGTTTGTGCAGCACTTCAAAAGCGCCCTTAAATCAAGGCTTGTTTTGGTTAAACGCAGCCTGCTTGAATTTCGGCGTGAGAAATATATCAGGGGGATAACCCCTCCTACGCACTGGCTTAAGGCTGTTGCGGCGGCAGCACCTCTTAAGCCCAAGGGAAAAACAGCCACCAAAAGAAGGTCTAAAACCATATTTGTGACCCCGGCGGCAATTGTTACGCTTAAGCCCAGCTGAGGCTTTTCTGCCGCAACGAAAAAGCTCTGAAATTCAAACTGCAAAATATACACGGGAATTGCAATAAGGTTTATCCGACCGTAAATAATACAGTTTTCAAGCATTTCCCCCTCTGCTCCCAAGATTACCGCACAGGGACGCAAAAATATAAAGCCCAAAACCGCAATTATTACCCCTGCCGCAATCGAAACATATACAAACATAGAAAAAAGCCGCTTTGCCTTAATTAAATTTCCCTCTCCCATAGTTTTCGCTATAAGAGCACAGCCGCCTGTCCCGAACATAAACCCGGCAGAACCCAAAAGCATTAAAAAGGGCATTATAAAATTAACAGCCGTAAAGGGAGTTTTCCCCACAAAGTTTGAAACAAAAAAGCCGTCCACAACGCCGTAAACGGAAGTGAAAATCATCATTATAACCGACGGCAGTGTAAACCGCAGTATTTTTTTAAGCGTAAAATGCTCGGACAAACCTATTTTCATTTTAACCTCCGAAAGCCGAAAGCTTCGCTGTATATTTCATAAGATTTATAACACAGGCATTATATCCGATTTTACATATACTGTCAATATATTTGAGCAAAAAGCATAGTCATTTAGTATAATTTTTCAAGTCAAAACTTGACACTTGTGTGTATATATGATAAAATTTTACAGAAACTAAAATTAACAGACTTGAGCAAAGATATATCCGATTATTCTTGTTATTACCGCAAATCAGGAAAAACCCGAGGCTTTGGCTTCGGTCTGCTTGCGTTTTGCCTCCCCTTGAGGGGAGGTGGCACACGAAGTGTGACGGAGAGGTGGGGCATTTAATGACCCAAAAGATTTATTATTTTGATGTAAAATTTTTTATACGGAGGGAATTAATATGAAGGTTTTAATGCTTAACGGCAGCTGTGACAAAAACGGCACAACCTTTACCGCACTTAAGGAAATAGGGGAGACCCTTAAGACCTTAGGCGTTGACTATGAGATTTTCAACATCGGCGGCGGTGCTGTTCGTGACTGTATAGGCTGCGGTCAGTGCAGCGAAAAGGGCTGTAAATTTGAAGATGACGGAGTTAATGAGTTTATTGCCAAGGCTAAGGAAGCCGACGGCTTTGTTTTCGGAACTCCTGTTTACTACGCACACCCCAGCGGACGTGTTTTGTCATTTTTAGACAGAGTGTTCTATTCAAGCGGAAAGAGCTTTGCCTTTAAGCCCGGTGCAAGCGTAGCTGTTGCAAGAAGAGGGGGAACTGTGGCAAGCTTTGACGTTTTGAATAAGTATTTCGGAATTTCCCAAATGCCCGTTGTCAGCTCTACATATTGGAACAATGTTCACGGCAACAACGGCGACGAGGCTAAGCTTGACGAAGAGGGTATGCAGATAATGAGAAATATTGCCAGAAATATGGCATGGCTTTTGAACTGTATAGAAGCCGGAAAGAATAACGGCGTGTCTCTTCCCGAAACGGAAAGAACCTATAAAACAAATTATATAAGATAATAAAAAGGGAAGTGCATTCCGACTTTAATCGGTTGACACTTCCTTTTTTAATTATACATATTCCACCTTGTAGAGCCTTGCCATAGTCTGAAGCTTTTGGCTGAAATCACGAAGCTCTTCAAGGTTTCCGTTTTGATAAATCTCAATGAATTTTCGGTTGAAAGCGCTCATTTTTTCAACCTTGGCTATGTAATAGAGATTGTGGAGGTTTTTCACAATGTTGTCCACAAGATTGTTTTTTGTTTCCGAAATCATTTTCGCTTCCACAATGTCATCCCTTATGGTCGCCATTTCGGTGTCAAGAAGAAAAGCTGCGTCGGCACAGTTTTTCAGTCTGTCCTGAAGCTCGTCCGGCAGGTTGCCGCTGTATTTGTAGCGGAGCGAGTGTTCAATGCTTGCCCAAAAGTTCATAGCCAGCGTGCGGATTTGTATTTCACAAGGTATGTTTTTAGGTCCGTCGATTGTTATCATATTATAAATTATTGTCATATGATAGCTTCGGTAACCTCCGGGCTTAGGATTTTTTACATAGTCCTCTTCCTGAATAACCTGCATATCGAAGCCGTTTCGCTGCCTGATAATGTTTGCAACCCTTTCGATGTCCTCCACAAAGCGGCAGATTATTCTTATTCCGGCGATGTCCTCAAGCTTGTCGAAAACGTCCTCGGCAGCTATGTTCCGCCTTGCGGCTTTGTCCAAAATACTGGATACGCTCTTAACTCTTCCGTGAATTTCTTCCATTGGGGGAACAAGCTTTAGCGTTGAATACTCGTTTTTCATATTATTGATTTTAACTGTCAGCTCGTCTACTGCCTGTCTGTAGGGCAGAAGCCTTTCGTCCCAGTTTATAAGTTCCATTTATACGCCCTCTTTCTTGTTGGTCTTTACTATATATAATTCTTGAAAATTTGTTTTCATCAAGCTTTACGCTTTAGACTATTCTAATTCACAAAGGTTAAAAAGCAATGTAAGCTTGATTAAACCTTTGAAAAATAATTTTAACGGTTCTAAAGCTTCTTTTTAAATAAAAACTCTTGTGTAAAAGAAAAACTCACCTATGAAAACAATGATCACAGGCAAGCATATGAAAGTCAAAATTTTTTATAATCAATATCTCACCTCAAACCGCTTTTTATTTTATTTTTGAGGCTCTGATATTATGCCGCCTGTGCAGCCGATATTCTCTATAAAATTATTATACTGCATTTTGAATAAAAAATAAAGTAAAAAATTAAATTTTTTGTGAAAAAGTATTAAGTAAAATTTGGGTTCAAAAAAAATTAAAAAAATTTAAAAAAAGCTGTTGACAAAACGGTTTTGATGTGGTATTATAATTTAGCTGTCGCAAGGAAAGCAAGACAAAAAGCGGCAGGGGAGTAAAAAACTCCGCTTGAACATTGAAAACCGAATAATAGGTTAGTGATATTATTAAAATATTG
>JAJPZT010000063.1 GCA_021204175.1 Clostridiales bacterium
CTTTTTCACCACGAAAGGAGCATTATAATATGGCAAGCAGAAAAGACAGCAAAGGCAGAAAACTTAAGGACGGCGAAACCGAAAGAAAAGACGGAAGGTATCAGTACCGCTACTCATTAGGCAATGGCAAACGTCACACTATATACGCAAAATCTCTCTCAGAACTGCGTGAAAAGGAGCAGGAGCTTCAAAAGGACTTGAGTAATAATCTTATTACATCTTCGCCCAAAACAACGCTGAATGACGTTTTTAAGGTGTATATGAAGGACAAAAATGAGTTGAAGCTGACTACAAAAAACAGTTATAAATTCTTTTACAAAAGTTACATAAAAGATGAAATAGGCTCAATGAAAATTAAGTCCATAAAATACTCAGATATTAGAAGGCTCTATTCGTCACTCATAGCCGACAAAGGACTTAAGCCAAGTTCAGTGAGAACAATACATAAGGCTTTACGCCCGATATTTACTTTCGCAGTTCGTGACGGCTATATCGTATCCAATCCGACGGAAGACGTGCTTAAAGATTTAAAGAAAACCTATTCGTTAAAAAAGCCGAAGCGCCATTCTCTCACAATACAAGAACAGGAAGCATTTATAAATTTTATTGCAAACTCTCCGCAGTATAACCGCTTGCTTCCCTTGTTTACAGTATTTTTAGGGACAGGCTGCCGTGTAGGCGAATTAACAGGCTTACGATGGGAAGATTGCAACTTTGAAGATAACACAATTTCTGTAAATCACAATCTGATTTATAGTAAAAAGGCTGACGGTAAGTACGGCTTTTACATAACAACTCCCAAAACAGATGCGGGAACGAGAATTATACCTATGCTTAAAGATGTAAAAAATGCACTGCTCTTTGAAAGAAAAAGGCAGATGACAGAAGGCTTTAATCAAACTGTTGTTGACGGCTGCAAGGGCTTTATATTTGAAAATATAAACGGCTCTCTGTACAGCGGTTCAGCCATAAACAAGCTGATAAATAAAATCACCGAAGCTTGTAACAGCGAAGAAGTCATTCGGGCTGAAGCCGAACACAGAGAACCGTTAATCATCAGACATTTCAGTGTCCACTCTTTACGCCATACCTTTTGCACAAGGTTCTGCGAGAATGAAACAAATCTGAAAGTTATTCAAGAAATAATGGGTCATGCAAACATATCCACAACTATGGATATATACGCAGAAGCTACCAAAGAGAAAAAAGCAGAGTCATTTGCCAATCTTGAGGGCAAAATTAAAATCATTTAAGCCTATTTGTGGGACACCAAATTGACACCTTTTTTCTCAATACCTGCAATGATTTGCGTAGACTTGCAAAGAGTATAAATTTTGAAACCCTTGAATTTATCAGCAAAATGGACGATATAAAGGGTTATAAAAATTTATGAGAGGTTAAAAAACTGCGGTTGCTTTTTCCTTGCGGGCAAAAGTGGGCCTAAGCCCACCCGACCTCTTTCGGGTTCTGGGTGGCGCACGGATACTGTGAAATTCTTTCCTCCAGTAGATTTTATTGAAGAAAGAATTTCACAGCGGACGGAGAGGTGATAGGCTTATCCTTTTTAGGGAAGCTTTTTTTGTGTACTCATTTTCCCCACAAAGCGAAAAGCCCTCAAAACTGAGGGCTTTTCTTTTATGGTTTACTTATTAAGCTTATTAATTTAAGATAAATTATTTAGCGTTGTAAGTAGCTGTTCTTGTTGTTTCATCCCATGATACGGGAACACCGAGTGCTGTACCAAGAGCTCTGAAAGGAACGAACATTCTGCTGTCTGTGATTTCAGCAACTACGCCGTTATCCATAGGAACAGATGTACCGTCAACTACCATTATGTTGCTGCCTGCTGTGAACTGAATGATCTTCTGTCCTGAACCTGCTGCATAGAAGATAGTAGCTGTCTTTGTGTTAGCATCCCATGTTACTGTAGATGTTTCGTCAGCGTTGCCGCTTGTGATAGCATCTGTATCAACACCGAGAGCAAGAGTTACGAAACGAAGAGGAACCATTGTACTAGCTGAAGAAGCCTGGATGTAAGGAGCTACTTCCATTGTGTAAGCTTCGTCATTGATGTAGATAGTTGTTTCGCCGATTGTAACGCTAACTACTTCGTCAAGTGTCTCTGTCTGTGTGATTACTGAAAGATAAGCGTCATACTTGTAAGAATCTGTGTTGTCCTGTGTCCAAACGAATTCATTCTTTTCATCAGTTCTGCTGAATGAAGAAGATGCAACTGTTGTGCTTGTCTTGTAGTTATCTTCGTAATCTTCGTCGTAGTTGTTAAGAACTGCGCCGCCGGCTACCTTAAGGTCATAGTCGCCGTAAGGTACGCTTCTTGATGTACCAACGTTGATACCTGTAATTGTGATAGAACCGGGTGTTGTGTAGCTCTGCTTGTCAACAGGAATTTCTAAATACTGCTGATTGTCAACTGTCTTTGTCTTATAAGCCTTAACTGCGAGCTCGCCGCCGTTAGCTTCTACTTCGATGTCGCTGTCATCAATACCGATGTCGCCTGATGTCCAGTTTGTATCGATATAAACAAGGAGATCCTGGTCATCAAGAAGAGCGCCTGCAATTGCTTCTGTAATTGTTACGTCAGCTGTTGCGATTGATGAGTAACCAATGTTTGTCTTTGTTGTTTCTGTTGAAATTGAGATAGGTGTAACTGCCTTAGCAACTACCTTGTCAGCGATAACGCCTTCGTCTACGCCTGCGCCGTAAACTGAAAGAGTGATGTCATTGTCGCCGAAAGCGGGGTCGATTGTTACATAGAACTTGATGTCAAATTCTGAACATTCGTCTTCATTAACTACGTCTACGCTGTTGCCGTTTTCGTCAACCTGGTCGTTAAGTCTGGGGATAACAAGTGTAGCACCGTCATCGTCTACATATGCAAGGTCTTCAATGTTAGAACCCTTGATGTACTTGGTATCATTTACTTCGAAGTCAACAATCTTAACCATATCGGGAAGCTTGAGGTACATCTTCTGCTTTGTATTCCATGTGTCAGCGATTGTTTCTTCAAGGTGAACCTCAGCTGTTACGAAGTCGTCTTCGTCAAGGTCTGGGTTTACATCGTAAGATAAACCTGTAAGGATAGTTGTAGGATCTTCTTCAAGAGTCATTGTCATGCCGTAGTCAGCTCTGTTAGCAACTGTAACAGTTTCGCTTGTCATGCCGATACCCTTGAATGTGAACTTAACTTCGCCCCAGTCATCGTCTTCATCTTCGGGCTCTACAACGATACCTGTGATGATGATGCTGGATGCCCTATTTGTGGGTTCATCAAATGTAAGAACAATAGTAATCTTGTCATCATCAACCTGTGATGTACCCTGATGAACTGAAGGTGAGTTTGTACCTGCTGTAACAACAGGATTTGAAGAAGATGTGTTGAATTCGAAACCGCCGTTTACTCTGATTGTAAGAGTACCTGATTCAAATGTACCTGAAACAGTTTCCTTAATTCTGATAGCGTTTCCGTTATCATCGCTGAAAAGAAGGCTTTCGTTGAAGTCAAGAACGTCGTCAACTGTTGTTGTTGTAGCGCCGCTGTCGCTTGTGCTGTTAGCAAAAGTGATAGTTGTGCTGCTGATAGATGTTTCGTTTGAGTCGATGGTAACTGTCATTGTACCTTCGCCGTCAGCATAAACTGCAAGAGGAATGTAGTAGTAGGGCTTGTTCATGCTTGAGTAAGTAACGTCAGCCATTGAACCGGGGATGGGGAAGAGCTCTACGTTCATTTCCTGCTTACCTGTTCTTGAAATTCTCCAAGGAATATAAATGTCGTCAAGGTTGCCGCCGTTTGTACCCCAAAGGTTCTTAAGAACGTTAGCGGGCTTTGTGCCGTTTGTTACCTGCTTGTAAAGAGCAGCGTATGTGTTGGTTGCACTGCTGTTACCCTGAAGAACTGCGAAGTTCTTAGCATCTTCGTCGAAGTTTGATTCCTCAAAGTATGATGAGGGAAATACTTTTGTGTTTTCGAAGTTGAGGACGATTGTATCGCCTGTTTCAACTTCTTCAGTAGGTGTGATCTTAAGGTAAACGCCTTCAACTTCGTCTTCATCTTTAACAGATACTACTTTGTTAACCTTGTTTGATGAAGAAGCAAAAGCATTTACGGGAAGCATTGAAGCTGTCATAGCCAATGCTAAAAGTAAAGCTATTTTTCTTTTCATTTTTTTTCCTCCTTAATGAAAAAATGATTAGTGCAGAGGTCTGAGCATAGATACCTCTTTTACATAGGATATTATAGCACCGCAAACAAATCAAGTCAATATACAAAAATTAATTGTAACAAAACTGTAACAATTCGCCGACACTTTTCAACATCAAAGCTTTTTAAGGCTTTTGCTTTAAGGACAGCTCCCTCTATGGGGGTTAAACCTTTCAAAGCTTTTCTGTCTGACAGTAGGCTTTAAATCGTGCGTCCGACAAAGCCCTTACTGTCGCCGAACAGCTTTTCACTATATATATTATATTAATGAAGAAACTGTCTGCCGAGTTTTCAGCATGAAGGCTTTCCGCCGTATCGCCGCTTGTATTTTCATTGACCGCCTTTGTTGCTTGGCTTGTTATTAATATATCACTGTTTGAGCTTAAAATCAAGAGTTTTTTTAATTTGTAAAGAAGTTGTAACAATTTTGACCCTTCTGTAACAACCCTATGCCTTTTCTCCTAAATATAGTAAGTTTCTGCGGATTTTCATACCAAATAAGCCATATTCCCCAAAATTCCTGATTTTTAATGTTACAAAACACAAATATTTTTTCGCATTTTCGTCTTTCGATACTCTTCGGACGCCGTCAACCCCCCCCCAACACAAAAGCAGACTTCATATCTCTTTCGAGATACAAAGCCTGCTTAATTTAGAGGCGCCATCCGGATTTGAACCGGAGATCAGGGAGTTGCAGTCCCTTGCCTTAGCCACTTGGCTATAGCGCCGGATGACCCGTACGGGAATCGAACCCATGTTTCAGCCGTGAGAGGGCCGCGTCTTAACCGCTTGACCAACGGGCCATATTAACTTACGTTATTAACTAACGCCAAATTATATTATCATAAATATGTAAAATTGTCAATAAGATTTTTTAAAAATTTTAATTTTTTTCGGAAAAGCCGTTAGCTCATCTACACCGACAGTTTCTCCTTTTAATGTGAAGCCTGCTTCTTTTTTGTTTATTGACATATTTTTACACCTGTGTTAAACTTGTTTTAAGAACCTTTTAGAGGTTCCAATAAGGTTCATTTTGCCTTGTCGCAAAAGGGAAATACGAATGGTTAAGTTCTCCTCACCTGTTCCTCGGTGTTTTCTGATGTGTACTTTGGAGACATAATACACTGCGGAGGGAGGTGTTGTTATGATAGAAATTATCTGTGACGTTAATGTATTAATTATATTTGTACTTATTATCGTTATAAGAATTGTTAAACATATCGTAACAAAAAAAGATAACCGTTCAGATTTCGACGCTTAACGGTTATCTTAAGATAGCTATAGGTAAGGAGTAACTGTTTATGGTTACTCCCTTTTGTGTTTTTATAATATCACACTTTCCCCAAACTGTCAATAAATTATTTGGTTTTTCATATCAAACCCCGAAAAACGGGCTTCGGTGCCGACGCCCACGGCATAAACCCCGACCATTGCCCCGGTGAAGCGCTTGCCCAGCTCAACGCCTTCATCGCTTAAATAAGAGCTGTCTTCTATAATATAAACTTCTTTTCCGTTCAAATAAAGGCTTCTTTTTAATCCCCTTGTAACAACCTTAAAATCGAAGTTTTCGCCGGTTGCTTCTTCCTTAAAGCTTAATATTTTTTTGTCTGCTATCTGCTCCCAAACCTCGGCATACTTTTTGCCTTCTCTTAAGGCGATACCGAAGGTGAAAAAGCTGTTTTCGTCATAATAACAGCTTAAGCCTGCGCTGCCGCCCTCGGAAAGTGAAATTTTCGCAGATGTTTCCGCATCAAAACAAAAGCTTTCCTGACGTCTTAATAAAACGCTTTCACAGAGTGCCGAGTCAAGCCCTTCCTTTCCGCCTTTTATAGTAAGCATTCCGTCCGAAACGGAAACAAGGTCAGAGTTTCTTCCCCTTAATGTATACCACAGGGGCGAAATTTCGTCCTTGCCGAAGGAACATTCCTCTTCTTCAAATTTATGCTCAGGCAAGGGCATTTTAGCCAGTGCCGAAGCCCCCTTGCCGTTATTTATGTAGCACCAGCCGTCTTTTGTCCAAACAAGCTCGTCAAGACAGGTTTCTCTGCCCAAAACGGTGTATTTTCCGTCTAAAAGCCTTCCGCAGAGATAGACTATGTACCACCTGCCGTCGGGGGTCATTACGGGCTTTCCGTGACCGCAGCGTCTTATGGCGGGGTTGTAAATCTCCTTATATGTCATTATGGGGTTATAGGGACAGGGCTCATACAAGCCGAAAAGCTCTTTGCTTCTGGAAAGGCTTATCATATGGTGTTCCCCTGTTCCTCCCTCAGCCTGAAAGAGGTAGTAATATCCGTCTTTCTTCAATATATGAGGGCCCTCCGAGGCTCTTTTGTTGTCGCCGTAATATAAAAGGCTTGTTTCTGAAATCTGCTTTTTTCCGTCCTTTGATAATTCGAAAATGCTTGCTCCTCTGTTTAAAACCATATAGCGTCTGCCGTCATCGTCATTAAAAATAGAGGGGTCAATTCCGTCAACATTTATAAAAACAGGCTCGTCATAAGGACCTTCCGGCTTTTCGGAGCTTGTAACCATTTGACGCCTTACTATTTCTTCTCCGTCATTATTGCGGTAGGTGGCACAGATATAAAATCTGCCTTCATAGTAGGAAATATCAGGCGCCCAATAGCCTCTTCCTCCCGAAAGACCTTCAAGCTCAGCCCACCGGGGATTTGTTATAGCGTGACCTATAATCTCCCAGTTTACAAGATCCTTTGAATGTGAAATGGGAATACAGGGGAAATAAACAAAGCTTGAATTTACCATATAATAGTCATCGCCTACTCTGACAACAGAGGGGTCGGGGAAAAAGCCCCGTCTTATGGGGTTTTTATAGCTTTCATTAAGTGAAAAGCCGCAGTATTCCTCAAAATATTTAACAATATCATCCTTTCCAAGCTCCGCTGCATATTCATAGGCAGTTTTGCCGAAAGCGTCGCAGACAAGAGGCGAATGACCCACTCTTTCAACACAATATTTAACTGTGTCAAGGTCGCCCGACTCAACGGCATAAAAAAGAACGGAGCGTTTTTTGTCGTCCAAAGCGTTATATTTTGAAAGTGTATGCTCAACCATAAACCTGTTTACCTCCAAGCTGCCGCCCCTTGCGGCGTAAAAAGAAGCCAAAAGCCCATTACAGGGGGTGTTTACCGACTGGGGATTTTCAGTGACGGCTTCTTTAATTGCGCTGATGTCTTTGTTTAATACGGCGTCTATAAGCTTCATATAAATATCCTCACTTTAATTTTATAACCTGTGTAGTGGTTCTTACAACAGTAACGGCGTTTATGTTTCTTATTTTCGTCATAACTCTTGCCTCGAAGTCCTCCGACGGTGCGGCGGTTCGTTCAGTCCGCTCAGAAACTTCAGGCTCTCCGTCTACAACGCTTTTTAAAAAGCGGAAGTGTCTGACGCAGTCGGGGCAGGTGAGCATATGGCGGATAAGAGCGTCTGTTTCTCTGTCGGAGGCTATTCCCTCCAGTTCCTTAAGCATTATAATTTCAGCTTCAAAACATTCCATAGCTTTCACCTTCTTTCATAAGACTATCCTTTAAGAGCCTTCGCCCTCTGAAAATTCTGTTTTTAACCTTCGACAGGGTTTCCCCTGTTTTTTCCGCAATTTCGTTATAGCTTAAGCCGTCTCTGTGATAGAGTATCAGCGGCTCTTTATAAATATCAGGCAGATTTTCGATAAGCTTAAAAAGCTCTCTGTTTCTTTCCGCCTTTATATAGTCGTCCTCCGGTGAGCCCTCACCGGCTATTCCGTATTCCACATTGTCTATTGGGACGGTCTCCTGACGTTTTTTACGCCTTAAATCGATTATATGATTTGCGGTAATTCTTATAACCCATGTGGCAAACTTAAACTCGGGGTTATATCTGTCTGTTTTACACATCTCCGAGCCCA
>JAJPZT010000061.1 GCA_021204175.1 Clostridiales bacterium
GTTATTTTGGTGGTTGGACTGGGCAACTGGAATGTAACCCCCGACGCCTTAGGACCGAAGGTTGTTTCAAGAGTGCTTGTAACAAGGCATATTGCCTCGGAAGTGCCGGAGGACATAGACGAAAATGTCAGAAGTGTCGCCGCCGTCAGCCCCGGTGTTATGGGAATTACGGGGATAGAGACGGGTGAAATAATTATGGGCATAGCGGAGAAAATTAAGCCCGATGCAGTTATTGCCATAGACGCTTTGGCTGCCCGAAAGGCAAGCCGAATTAACTCAACAATTCAGATTGCGGATACAGGAGTCTGCCCCGGCTCGGGAGTGGGAAACAGGCGTATGGAGCTGAGCCGAAAGACCCTGGGCGTGCCGGTTATTGCGGTAGGAGTGCCTACCGTTGTTGACGCCGCAACCCTTGTCAGTGATACCCTTGATATGATTTTAGAGGAGCTTATCGAGCAAAGCACCAAAAGCACAGCCCTTTATCAGCTTTTAGCAGGGATGACCGATGACGATAAATACGACCTTATCTGCAGTATTTTGAACCCATATGAAAATAACCTTTTCGTTACACCGAAGGAGGTAGACGCAGTTATTGACAGGCTTTCGGGGATTATAGCTAACGCCTTGAACATTGCCCTTCACCCCGGAATTTCCAAGGAAGATATAAACAGATATGTCTGATATTTCACCGAATGATTGTTCTCTGCAAATTTTACTTTTATACTGTTTATTTTTTGATTAAAGTGTGTTATTATAAAATAACAGGTATGTTTGATTTTATGCGGAGGTATCATAATGGAATATATTAAATCCGGCAGTAACTATATTATAAGGCTCGACAGAGGAGAAGAGGTTTTAGAAACGATTTCGTCATTGTGTGAAAAAGAAAATATAAAAGCCGGCTGTTTATTGGGGCTCGGCGCCGCCAATGATATTGAAATTGGCATTTTCGATACTGTTAAGAAGGAATATTACAAACAAAGCTTCAGCGTCGATTATGAAATAAGTGCTCTTGTTGGCAATATAAGCAGACAAAAGGGTAAGCCTTATCTTCACTTTCATATTACAATCGGCAACCCCAAAGAGGGCAAATTTGCCGCAGGGCATTTGTCTAAATGCGTTATAAGCGCAACAGCGGAAATTTATCTTACAGCCGTAAATGCAGATGTTGACAGAAAATTCAGCGAAAAAATAGGGCTTAACTTAATGAAATTTTGAAAGGAGTGAATAACTTGGAAAATAAAGACAGAGTTTATATTTTGGGTCACAAAAACCCCGATACGGATTCAATATGCTCGGCTCTTGCCTATGCCTATCTTAAAAATCAAAAAGAGGAAAGGTATGTAGCCGGACGGTGCGGAGCACTGAACAACGAAACAAAATTTGTTTTGGATTATTTCGGAGCGGAAACCCCCGAATATATCGAAAACGTAAGAACACAAATTAAGGATATTGAAATAAGACAGCCTGAGGGTGTAAACTCTCTTATTTCCCTTAAAACCGCCTGGGAAATAATGAAGGAGAGAAATGTTGTTACACTGGCAATAGTCAATGAAGAAAACAAGCTTGAGGGGCTTATAACAGTCTCCGACATTGCCAAGTCATATATGGATGTTTACGACAATAAGATTGTGGCTACGGCTAAAACCCCCTACAAAAATTTGGTTGAAATCTTAAACGGCGAAATGCTTGTGGGGGACGTAAACCAAACCATAACGAAGGGCAAAATTTTCATAGCCGCCGCCAATCCCGAAATGATGGAGGACTATATTGCCGACGGCGACATTGTTATTTGCGGCGACAGGTTTGAAGCCCAGCTATGCGCCGTTGAAATGAAAGCCGGGTGTATTATAATATGCTGCGAAAACAGCCGTGTTTCCAAAACAATTCAAAAATTAGCCGGTGAAAACGGATGTAATGTCATAAGAACAAACTATGACACATATACCGCTACAAGACTTGTAAACCAGAGTATGCCCATAAAATATTTTATGCGCACACACGACCTTATTACATTTGCAAAAACCGATTATTTAGATGAAATAAGGTCTATTATGGCTCAGAAGCGCCACAGAGACTTTCCCGTTCTTTCAAAATCGGGCAAATTAGAGGGTATGATTTCAAGGCGAAATCTTATCGGCGGAAGAAGCAAAAGAGTTATTCTTGTTGACCACAACGAAAAATGTCACGCTGTTGAAGGGCTTGAACAGGCTGAGGTTTTGGAGGTTATCGACCACCACAGAATTGCGGATTTTGAAACAGTGAACCCCATATTTTTCAGAAACCAGCCCCTGGGCTGTACTGCCACGATAATAGCCCAAATGTATAAGGAGCAGGGGATTGAAATTCCCAAAAGAGAGGCGGGGCTGCTCTGTTCGGCGATTATTTCCGACACGCTGATTTTTTCTTCTCCCACCTGTACATATCAGGACAGGCAGACAGCTGAGGAGCTTTCTAAAATAGCAGGCATAGAAATAAAGGACTTTGCAAAAAAGATGTTTTCAGCCGGAAGCAGCCTTAAAAACAAAACCGTCGACCAAATTTTCTATCAGGATTTTAAAATGTTTTCTGCCGGAGAGATAAGCTTCGGGGTAGGGCAGTTTAATCTTATGGATAATGACGAAATCGAAAACCTTAAGGGCAAAATCTATAATTATATGACTGAAGAAAATGAACAGCACGGCACTGATATGATGTTTTTCCTATTGACGAACATTATTGAGAAAAGTTCCGTTGCCGTTTTCTGCGGCGAAAACTCCGCCGAATACATAGAAAGAGCCTTCCGCACCCCCGACACAGACTTCTCTGTTACCCTTAAGGGCGTTGTGTCAAGAAAAAAGCAGTTTATCCCTGCCCTTATAAATGCCATCCATACAGAGGCAAATTAAAAATTTTCTCCGAGCGTCTTGCGCTTTTTGCAATTGTATGTTATCATTAAATCAAGGAGAATATATTATGGATGATTATAAAAGGGAACTGTTAAACGAGAAAAATTTAAAGCTGTTAAAAGCTCTGCGGCTTTTTGATGATGATTTTTTTGCCTTGGTTTTTGAAGATAATTCAGAAGGAACGGAGCTGCTGCTTAACATTATTTTTAACCGGTCTGATATGAAGGTTTTAAAGGTTGTTAAACAGCGTGAAATTAAAGGCGTAGAGGGTCATTCCGTAAGACTTGATATATTAGCTGAGGACAGCGCCCGTAAAATATATGATATTGAAATTCAGCGTCAGGACAAGGGCAATCTGCCCTTAAGGTCGAGATATTACAGCAGTATGATTGACACAACCCTTCTTAAAAAGAATGAAGATTATAATCTGCTTGTGCCGACCTATGTGATTTTCTTTACGGAAAGGGATACCTTCGGTGACGGCAAACCCCTTCATCATTACGTAATGAAGGAAATGGAAAGCAATGCCTTGCTAGGCGATGAGCGGCATATTATGTTTGTTAACGGTGAAAATAAAGATGAGGGTACAGCCCTCGGTAAGCTTGTACATGATTTTAAAAGCAGCTCGGCGGATAATATGTATTATAATGTATTGGCAAACCGTGTTCGTTATTTTAAAGAAGAAGGAGGCAAACAAAGTATGAGTGAAATTTTTGAAGAATATGCAAAAGAATATGCAAAAGAGTATGCAAAAGAGTATGCAAAAGAAGTGTCAAGAGAAACAGCTATTCAGACAACCATTGAAAGTTTTCGGGATATTGCTATGGCGGAAAGCGAAATCGAAGAAAGGGTTATGAAAAAATTTAACCTTTCAAGGGAAAAAGCTAAAGAGTATATGCTCGGCAAAAGTGCATAAAACCGGTTAAAATAATTTAAAATTAGGCATAGTCCCGTGATTAAACAGGGGCTGTGTCTTTTTTATTAAATGTAATATAGTTGAAAAATTTGCTCGCACATCTTGAATATTTTGCAAATGTATGTTATCATTAAACAATGAGTAAAAAATTAAGGGAAGGGCAAGACGGAGGTATTTGAAATGAACAATGAAAGAGACGGGCTGATAAATACAATATGTATTGTGCTGTGCGTGCTGCTGGCAATATTATTGGTTTGCATGATAATTACAGATAAGCGGTCGGAAAAGGCGCAGTCTGAAACAATTGAGGAGTTTTCGGCGAAGTCGGAAACTTATGAAGACGAACAGCAAGAGTTAAAAAGAAAGCTTACTGATCTCCGAAACAGCGTTAATTATACTGCCGAAACAGCAAAAATTATGACAGGCTTCGTTGTTTCCGAAACGTCTGACATTTCCTACATAAAAGAAAAAGCCGCCGCATACGGTTTTACTCCCGTTGTTGTAATCGACTGTACGAAGGAGACGGATTTTATAAAGCAGATTACGGAAGAATTGGACAGGTCGTGGGAAATTATGCTTTATGCGCCAACATTTTCGGCGGAGATAAACGAAAAGGTTCTGTCTGTCATTTCTTATCTGCATTCTGTTAGCCGTGAACACTGCGGAATTTTTTTGCTGCGTGAGGGCTACAATACATCTGCTAACATAGAGCTTCTTCTTAATGAAGGCTTTATAGGCTATACAGTTTATAACGATTTGCCTAAATCAGGACAGGCTAATGACGATTCCGTTTATTTCGACTATTCTTTTTTGACCTCATCCGGAACAGTAATTTCAAACAGGCTTCCCTCGCTTTATAATGACAAGGCTTCTATGATTGTGGCTTTTGATATGGCGAGCATAAATTCGGGAGTTTTAACAGACAACTATGTTGTGAGTCTGTTGGACAACATTCAAAGCCATGTGGAAAACGGAGACTGTTCCTTTGCCGCTGCCGCCGCTGTTGTCAGTGAGCTTTCAAAAATCAATATGACAGAAGCGGAACGGCAGGCTGAATATGAAAAAGAGATACGGGAGCTGCAAGAACGTATTGACGAGCTTGATGACATTATTCACGATATTTATACTGAATTGGATGCAGAACAGTGATAGGGTTTGACACGGCGTTAAGTCTTCCATTGAGGACAATGCTGTCAATTTAAGAAAAACAAGTAAAATTTGCTTAAATATGCTTTGCCTTTTAGAAGAAATTATATGGTGAGAGAAAGGCTTTCGGAGCCAACTTAGGCTCCCCTTGAGGGGAGCTGCTGAACGCAGTGAAGCTGAGAGGTGAATAAAACCAAAACTGCCCCGAAGGGCTTAATTAAAAAGCTCTTCGGGGCAATTTTATTTTATGATTTTATTTTATGGTTTTATCAGCTGTCTCTTTTAAGCACACCGATTTCTGCCTGAATTCCGTTAGGAGTTATGCTGCTTTCAGTTATTATATTTTCTGTTATAAAGGAGACAATTTTAACCTCTGGTTTTGTATATTCTTTTTTCATTGTATAATTCCCTCCTTTAATCACTCTGCGCTTGATCCGCTGTCTGATGAATCCGACCCGGAATCTTCGCTTGAACCGTCACTGCCTGAACCGTCGTCACCTGAACCGTCATCACCTGAACCGCTGTCGTCTGAAACCTCATCGTCTGAACCGTCTTCGTCCGATGTGTCATCTGAATCTGCTTCGTTATCAGTTGTTTCTTCTGATATAACTGTTCCAACGTCCGCCGATACGGCAGATAAAATCTCAACATTTGCAGATGTTAAGCTGAGGGTTTCTTCATCACTGGCTGTAGTTGCTTCTGTTGATGATTCGGTTTCAGTTGATTCTTCGGAGGATTCTTCATTTACCTCTTCATTTGTATCATCTGTTGAGCCGTCACCACTATCTGATGAATTGTCGGTTGTAAGTGCAGTAAACGCAATGCTGAGAGTGTCTAAATCAACAGTTGCAGTGTCTAAAACGTAAGCTATAACGTAAGTACAAGCACTTTTATCTGTACCGCTGCTTACAATAAAATTGTCATAGCTGCTGAGAGCTGAAGTTTCAATATCGCCATTACCGAAATTTACACCTGTGTATACTTGATTGCCTGTTGTTATATCACTCTTAAAGTCGGAAATTGTATATGATGAGCTACTTTGAGCTTGATTATCTGTTATTCCGAAATAAACATATTCTTTTTCATCAGATATATCTGTAATTGTAACACTCGGAATAACAAGTGTTCTTGCTGAGTTTTCAGTTACGTTTCCTGAGCCGTTTGTTGTAAAGGAAATAGTACTCATACCGCCGCTGTTTATTGAAACATTTGTAAATCTTGCGACAACTGTATTATCAACATAAATTTTTGCACTGGCTTTTCCACTGTTAAAGTTAATTGTTACATCATATGTATATGTTGTGTTTGCTGCTATTGCAACTGTATCTTTGCCTAAACCTGAACTGCTTGTAGCAAAATCCAAGTACTTATCTCCATTTGTACAAATTGCAATTACATCGAAATTAACAAGATTCCATTTGCTTCCTACATTATCCTTGGTTTTAAATGAACCTGTAAAGTTTATTACACCGCTTGAAGCTGAATAAGGAACGTAAAGTGTAGAAGCATTTTTATTCTTGTCTGTAGCAGTGCTGGTTGATTCGCCACTATCGTCATATAATTCCGCACCGTATTGACTTAAGGTTACAGAGCAGCCTGTTGCATCGTTTGAGTATGCAGTTGTTTTGGAAGTTTTGTTGGTTTCATTGTAAAGAGTACCGGTACCGGCTGATGTGAAGTCATATGTAATTGAACCGTCGCTGTTGTTTGTGGGTTCAACGGCAATATAGTCCTCTGTAGTGCCGCTGCTTGTAACGGTTATTGTGGTTGAGGCTGTGTAAGTGTCGCTATTACTGTCAGCAACATTAGCTGTGATTGTAGTCGTACCTGCACCTACACCTGTAACTGTTACTTCACTTGATGCAGCATCATCCGGAACTGTTGCTACGGATGTGTCGCTTGATTTCCAAGAAACATTAGAAATTGTAACGTTTTCATCAACATTTTTTAAAGTGGCTGTAACAGTTGATTGTTCATCAACACCAATAGAAGTTGGTTCTGCGGTTAAGCTGACATAAGGCTCTGTGCTTGAGGTTTTTGCTATTGAAGCATAATGTGTTGTACCGCTTGCACTTGAGTCAGTAATAATGTAATATGTACCAGCTGATTCAACCGCATCGAATTCCATAACTGCAGCAGAAGATTTACTAGAGGATTTCGATATAACTTGACCGTTTGTTGATGAAGAATCTTTACTGCTTGTTAGCCTTACAGCCGCAGTTCCTCCATTAGTTTCATTAATATAAGCTGTAACAGTTACCTTATCACCAACTTCAAGGGATAATGAACAATAATACCCTGTTGTAAGATCTGATTTTGAGTTTTTATCAAACTTATAACAATTTACACTGTTGATAGTAGCACTACCATTGTGATAAACTGTCAGACCATTGATTGTAGTACTTTGTTGCTTTGTAATACTATTCAATGAATCAGTAGAACTGTTAAAATCCCAAGTCGTTGTGTCGGCAAAAACCGTACTGACATTCATAACCATAATACAAGAGCAGAGCATTGCCAAAGACAAAACGGTGCTTAGAAATCGCTTAAAGGATTTTTTTACTTTCTTATTTGCCGGTGAGGGGGGGGGTAATTGAACATCCGACCCTCTGTTTTACGGATTCTCTCATTTTGATATTTTCCTCCTTCTTATCAACAGCCCCTAATCAGGGCGTTGAGTATAGGCTTTTCCGCTGTTTGGGCTTTAATCCGAAAGGGGTCGGCTTAGGCTGTCTCTTTATAATAAGCCATTAACCGAAACGCCTTTTTCAGCCTTAAAATGCGAAAAAGCTGTTTAATGTGTGCCGATATGATTTAAGTCAAAAACCATATCAAAAATAAATAAAAACGTTAAACGGAGCATTTTTATATAAAATTAACAAAATAAAAACGCCCTCGCAAAACTTCTTATTTATAATTTACTCCAAAATGT
>JAJPZT010000014.1 GCA_021204175.1 Clostridiales bacterium
CCGGCACCCCACCCCTGCCCCGGTACCGCCCGACTTTCCATCAGAATATTTCCTCCAGTATATTTTTGAGGTTATCCAAAATATTCGCCGCAGGAACGGCTGTCTCTGCCACAAGGTCGCTTCTGCCTGCTTCCTCGCCGTCTTTAAAATATATTATTTCGCCGAGCTTCGCCCCTTTTTCAAAGGGTGCGGTTATGCTCTCGCACATTTCAAGCCTGTATTCAAGCTTATCCTCTGTTCCCTTCTTTGCCGGAAGGCACACAAGGTCTTTAACCGTAGCCGTTACGCTGTTTTCTTTGCCCTTATAAACAGGCACCTCGCCTACTCTCGTCCCAGGCTCTTCGCCTTTTATAATACAGAAATTTCCGAAGCCGTAATCCAAAAGCCCAGCCATTTCTTTAAACCTGACCTTAGGGTCGGGAGCCGCCATAATTACCCCGATTAAATCCATATCGTTTCTTGTAGCTGAGCCTGAAAGGCAGTAAAGTGCCTTACCCGTAGAGCCTGTTTTAAGCCCTGTTGCCCCCTGATACTGCTTTATAAGCTTGTTTGTATTGGTAAGCCCGAACTCGGTTTGTCCCTTTGAGGTAGAGTGAATAACAGTGTCCTGCCATGTCTCGGTATACTCCTTAACCTCGGGATATTTAAGAAGCAGCTCCCGGCTCATAAGGGCAATGTCATAAGCAGTAGTATAATGCCCTTCGACATCCAAACCGCAGGCGTTCACAAAGCTTGTGTTAGACATACCCAAAGCCTTTGCCTTTTCGTTCATAAGCTTAACAAAGCCCTCCTCACTGCCCCCTATTCTTTCAGCCATAGCTACAGCTGCATCATTGGCTGAGGCAATAGCTATAGATTTAGTCAAATCCTTAACTGTCTGCTTTTCTCCCGGCTCTAAAAAAATCTGTGAGCCGCCCATACCGGTGGCGTGTTCGCTGACTTCGACTTCATCCTCCCACTTAAGGCTGCCGTCACTGACGGCTTCGTATATTAAAAGCAGGGTCATAACCTTAGTTACGCTTGCAGGTGGAAGCTTTTCGTCCTTGTTCTGCTCAAACAAAATTTTTCCGCTGTTCTGCTCTATTAATACTGCCGATTTGCAGTCAACAGTGTAAGCCCCTTCAGACGCTTCTTCTCCGAAAACAAAATAACATGGCAAAAACGCCAAAATCAAAATAACACCGACAATTCTCTTAAACATAAAAAAATACCTCCGCTGCATAAAATTTTCTCAAAAGTCCTTTTCCGTATTTTTAACCGAAAAGAAAATATTATGCAGCCCGAGACAAAAAAACAGACGGAACAAAAATCCCGTCTGTTAAGATGTTTTATTTTATGCTGCTTATATTGTTAGCGTATAAACGTATAAAATAAATGTCAGAAAAATCAGATTTTAACTACGTTAGCAGCCTGGGGACCCTTAGCTCCCTGAATTACTTCAAATTCAACCTTCTGACCTTCATCAAGCGACCTGTAGCCGTCTGCCTGAATAGCTGAAAAATGTACGAAAACATCGTCTTCACCGGGAATTGAAATAAATCCAAACCCTTTTTCAGCGTTAAACCATTTTACTGTACCGGTTTTTATTAAAACGTCCTCCAAAAAAAAATTTATGTACCTCAAGTACAAATTTATAATAACACCAAAAACCAAAATTGTCAATTAATTTCGTCTGCAATTTTTTCCCTAATTTCTTCAAAAAGCTGCCGACTATTTCATTTTTTCTTAAGTTTAAGGAGTTTTCAAAAATTTTTCAACCTCGGGGTTAAATTTTTCGGGCATTTTCTTAGAGCAGAAATGGTCTCCGCCCTGAATAACCGTCATTTTGGCATTGGGCAGATTTTCGAAAATCTTTTTTGTATGGCTTTTTCTGATGAGATCCTTGCTGCCTACAATAACAAGAGTGTCGGCGGTGATTTTTTTCAAGTCCTCTTCGGGAATATAAGGTTCATTTACCATAAGTCCCAAATATTCCCTGTTAAGGTTAGCCATTTGAGGATTTAAGTAACTGGCAAACCTGTTTATCTGATAGCTTATAAAAACAGGCAGCTGAAAAGACAGCTTAACGCCCCAGGGGTTAATATTCCCTCCGTAAAGTATAAGCTTTTTAATCAGAGGGCAGTGCTTCAAAGCAAAATACATAGCTATGCTTGCTCCGTCGGAAAAGCCCAAAAGATTAAAGGGGTAGAAACCGAAGCTCATAATAATATTGTAGAGGTCATCCGCCATAACAGTAAGGCTCAGATTGCCCTTGCCGAATGTGGACTCGCCGTGACCTCTGCTGTCTAAAGCCAGGATTTTATAGTCCTTTTTAAAATAGTTTATCTGTTCGTCAAAATAGTGAAGGTTTCCCGAATTGCCGTGTATCAGCACCAAAACCTCGCTGTTTTCCTCTCCGTGAATTTCATAGTGTATATTTGCACTGCCGGAGGGTATAAAGCCTTCTTTCACAGCTCGTCACCTCCGAAGCCCAAAATGCCGTTCTTTTTAAGTGAATCGTTTATAATTGCGTCATAAAACTTAAGCTGTTTCAAAAGTCTCTGCTCCGCCTTTAAAAATCTTTCGCAGACAGGTATTCTCAAAAGGTCATAATATACGGTCGAAGCGTGATGTCTCATTCCGAAATCCTTTTCGCCGTTTTTTTCCTTTTCGTGAAGCTTAACATGAAGGTTTTTAAACTCCCTCATTTTTGCAAAAAGCTCCCTGTCCTTTTCAATTTCAGCTCTTGCGCTTATATAGTCCTTCAAAACAGGGCTGTTTTCAAAATCCCTGCAGGCATCTTCAAAATTCAAATAGCTCATAACAACCCTTCTCTTTCTTCTCTCATCAAATGTTTATATCCATTATTATAGGCAAAATCATTGGGCTTCTCTTTGTTTTCTTCCAAATATAGTCCTTAAGGGTGTCCTTAATAAGCCCCTTAATGTAAGTCCACTCTGTAATGTGCCTTTCCTCACACATATCCAAAGCCTCTCTGACAACCTCTCTGGCTTCCTCCATAAGGCTTTCGGATTCTCTCACATAGACAAACCCTCTCGAAATTATGTCGGGACCTGTTATAATTCTGCCGCTTTCACGCTCCATAGCCACAACGACTATCATAAGCCCGTCCTGTGACAAATGACGGCGGTCTCTTATAACGATGTTTCCTACGTCCCCAACTCCCAAGCCGTCTACAAAAACAGCCCCTGTGGGAACGCTTCCGCTGATTCTCGCCTTGCTTCTGTCAAGCTCCAAAACATCGCCCAGACCCAAAACAAAAACATTTTTCTTGTTCATTCCCATATCTTCCGCAAGCTTTGCGTGGGTTTTAAGCATTTTAAACTCCCCGTGTACGGGAACAAAAAACTTAGGCTTTAAAAGAGCATGGAGAAGCTTAATTTCCTCCTGTCTTGCGTGACCGGAAACATGAACGTCCATAAGCCCCTCATAAATTACGTCTGCGCCTTTTTTGAGCAAATCGTTTATAAGCTTGTTTACGGAGCTTTCGTTTCCGGGGATAGGCGAAGCGCTTATTACGATTTTGTCTCCGGGCTTAACCTCAACCTGTTTGTGATCCCCCTGGGCAATTCTCGAAAGAGCCGACATTGTCTCCCCCTGTGAGCCTGTCATAACTATGGCAACCTGCTTATCCTCATATCTTCTTGTTTCGGTAATATCGATAAGTGTGTTTTTGGGCAAATTGAGATAGCCCAAGTCAACGGCGGTTTTAACCACGTTTGACATACTTCTTCCTATAACGGCAACCTTTCTGTCGTGCTTATAGGCAGAGTCCAAAATCTGCTGTATTCTGTGAATGTTTGAAGAAAAGGTCGCAACCATAATTCGGCTGTCAGGCGTGTCCTCAAAAATTCTTTCAAACATCTTTCCTACATTTTTTTCACTCATTGTATAGCCGGGAAGCTCAACGTTTGTGCTTTCGCACATAAACAAAAGAACGCCTTCGCCGCCGAGCTCCGCAAATCTTCTTAGGTTTATAACCTCGCCGTCAATAGGCGTATAGTCTATTTTAAAGTCCCCTGAGTGAACAACTGTTCCTACAGGTGTTTTTATTGCAAGTGCCGCAGAATCCGCAATTGAGTGGTTTGTGTGAATAAACTCAACCTTAAAATTCCGTCCTAAGTGAACGGTTTCCCCCGCATTGACGCAAATTCTGTTTACATCGTTTAAAATATTGTGCTCCCTGAGCTTTGATTCCACAAGCCCGATAGTGAGCCTTGTGCCGTAAATAGGCACGTTTATTTCCTTCAAAAAATAAGGCAGTGCGCCGATATGATCCTCATGACCATGAGTAAGCACTATACCCTTAATTTTATTTTTGATTTTGTGGCAATATGAAAAATCGGGTATAACAAGGTCTATACCCAGCATATCATCTTCGGGAAAGGCAACCCCGCAGTCTACAATAACTGCTTCCGATCCGTATTCAAAAAGGGTCATATTCTTTCCTATTTCATTTAAGCCGCCCAAGGGAATCACCTTGAGCTTTTCGGTTTTTTTGGCAACCAAAATAGTTCCTCCTCTTTTGCTCCCGGTAATTATTATCTCTTTTCAGAATTTTCCGTTAATAAATAAGTGCAAGAAGCATAACGTACCGCTTCTCTTTCACTGAAATATTCATATTATAAAAATTTACAACACAAACAGGCTGTCTGCTGACAACCTATTTATAAGATTATATCAAAATCGTCATTGTCGCCGGTCAAAAGTACGCAGGCAGCATTATATTCATCATCATCTTCAACAAACTCAAAGGAAACCTCGTCACCGCAGTCTCCCGCTTCCTTTATAATATAAGCATCGGGCTCGTCCCTGTCATATTCGCTGCACTGAACCACAAGCATATAACGTACATTTTTAAAAGCCGCAGCATTTATAACGAAAAACTCTGTTTCCACACCGTCGTCGTCTGTCATAACAATAGTTTCAAGCCCGTCCTTTTCACTGTCAAAAGCCTCAGACATCACAAATCTCCCTTCTTATTCTTATTTTTATCAATATACGTTTGCAAAATTATAGCAGCAGCCTGCATATCCACAGCCGCCTTTCGCTGTTTGCCGTTTACACCCAAATCAAACATAGCCCTTTCCGCCTGAACAGAGGTAAGTCTTTCGTCCTGAAGCTCCACCTTAACCTTTTTAAAGGTTCTCTTCAGTCTCTCTGCAAAGACAAGGGTTTTTTCACACCGTTCGGAAACAGTCCCGTCCATATTTTTGGGAAAACCCAAAACAATTATACCTATATTATGCTCCTTAATTAAATCGCCTATTCTGTGTACGTTTGCCTTAAGGTTTTCTTCACGGTCACGTCTTAAGGTTTCAAGCCCAAGGGCAAGAGAACTGCCCTCAGGGCATAAAGCAACACCTATGGTTTTAGAGCCGTAGTCAAGACCTAAAATGTTCATTTCTTACCTATTGTCTTTTTAAGATATACGTCAACGATTTCTTCCAAAAGCTCATCTCTTTCAAACTTGCTTATTAAGCTTCTTGCGTTGTTGTGACCTGTAATATAGGTAGGGTCTCCCGAAAGAATATAGCCTACTATCTGATTAACGGGGTCATAGCCTTTTTCTTTAAGTGCCTTATAAACCTGGGCAATAATATAGCTTACGTCCGAGTGTGAGCTTCTTTCCGTCTGAAAATCCAACTGTTGTGTTTCGCTAAGTCTTTTCATAAATAATCACCTCTTCAGCCTGACAATTTTCCGTTCGACAAATCACTGATTATATAATACACCATTCAGCCGAAAAAATCAACCGCTTATTTATTTATTATTTAATATTTAATAAAAAATTAAGCTTTCAGCCCTCAATAGGCTCCCCTGCGTCGCAGCAAGCTATGTTCGTTTGCTTTGGTACAAGTCCCAAAGCAAGACTACACGCCGCTGCTGCTCCTTTCTCGCTGAAGACCTCAGTCTTCAGCGAATGAGGAACACTTCCGCAGTGCATCTTCTTTTCGCATTTATGCGGAAAGTAATGCACGAAGGCAAGTGTGACGTAGAGGTGGGGCGGTTTTCATTTTGTTAAACTGCATTTTACCGAACTAATTTCACCTCGCCCCATACATTCCCCTCGTCAACAACCTTCTCAAGCCTAACCTTCAAAGCCCTGTTTATTATATCTTCATTACTCTTAACATATACCCCGACATAATTGGATGTATGCCCTCTGTAAATTCCCTCTTCCGTCTCTTCCTCAAACAAAACCCCATAGTCCTTCCCCAAAAGCCCGTTCAAAAAATCTTCGCCGTTTTTACGTGAAAGCTCCAAAAGCATTTCAACCCTTTGCTGCTTCACTTTAGTTGAAATCTGCCCTTTCATTTTGGCGGCAACAGTCCCCTCCTTAGGGGAATAGGGAAAGGCATGAATTTTGGCAATTTTACATTTTTCCGCAAAGTCAAGGCTCTCCCGAAAGTCCTCGTCAGTCTCCCCGGGAAAGCCCGCTATTATATCCGTTGTAACGGCGCAGTCGCTCCACAATTCCTTAAGCTTCTTAACCGCTTCATAATATTCCTCTGTGGTATAACGCCTGTTCATAGCCTTAAGGGTTTTGTTGCAGCCGCTTTGTAGTGACAGATGAAAATGTCTGCGCACCTTTGGCAAACCCTTAAGCTCTTCCAAAAATTCATCTGTTATAACAGTTGGCTCTACGGAAGAAAATCTTATTCTTTCAATGCCCTCAACCTCGGAAACAGCTTTTAAAACATCAACAAGCCCCACTCCCTTAAGGTCACGACCGTATGAAGCTATGTGAATGCCCGTCAAAACAACCTCTTTAAAGCCCATTTCGCTGAGACGTTTCACTTCCGAAATTATATCGTCAAGGGGTCTGCTTCTGACAGGGCCTCTCGCAAAGGGAATAATGCAGTAGGAGCAAAACCTGTCGCAGCCCTCCTGAATTTTAATATAGGCTCTTGTTCTGCCTTCAAGACTGTCCACTGTCAGCTCCTCGAAGTCTCTTACCTTCATTATATTGCCTACGGCATAAAAAACTCCGTCACCCTTATAGCTTTCCGCAATTTCAACAATTCTGCCCCTGTCGGCTGTTCCCAAAACTATGTTGACGCCCTCGATTGCTCCCACCTTTTGGGGCGAGGTCTGGCTGTAACATCCTGCGGCAATAACCAGCGCTTCCGGGTTAAGCCTTTTTACACGCCTTATAGCCTGTCTCGACTTTTTGTCTCCCACATTGGTAACAGTGCAGGTGTTTATAACATAAACGTCCGCCTTTTCATTTCCGCCTACAATTTCATAGCCGCTTTTTTTGAAAAGCTCCGCCATAGCCTCGCTGTCATAAAAATTCACCTTGCAGCCCAAGGTAATAAATGCTGCCTTTTTCATAAATGCTTCACAACCTAAAATATATTAATAATGAAGATTATTCTTCTTTACTAATAGTATCACAAACCCAACATTAAAACAAGCATAAACATATTACAGGTGTGGACACAATGCGCATATTATATTTTTACAAAAAATCAAGAACGG
>JAJPZT010000011.1 GCA_021204175.1 Clostridiales bacterium
GTCATCCTGAGTCTAAGAGGGTGATTTTGTTCAAAAAGGTTATTGATCGCTTACATTTATACTTAAGTTTTTTCCAAAGGAGATATAAATATGACTGCACCTAAAATTCTGACCCCCGGTCCTACGGATATAAACCCCAAAACATTAAAGGCTCTTTCTGAGCCCCAAACAAACCCCGACATTGACTTAAGCTTTTATGAGCTTTACAAAAATGTCTGCGGAAAGCTTCAAAGGCTTTTAAACACACAAAACGATGTGCTTATTATGGCAGGCGAGGGGATTTTGGGCTTGGAAGCCGCCTGCTGTTCTCTGACGGAAGAGGGGGACAGGGTTCTGGTTATTGACAACGGAATTTTCGGGGCGGGCTTTGCGGACTTTGTGTCTCTTTACGGCGGTACTCCTGTAATTTTCAAAAGCGATTACGAAAAAGAGGTTGATATAGAGAAGCTTAAGGAATTTCTGGAAAAGGACCATAATTTCAAATATGCGACTGTGGTTCACTGTGAAACACCTTCGGGGATTTTAAACCCCGTAGACAAAATTTGTCCCTTGCTTAAGTCATACGGCATAATGACAGTGGTTGACAGTGTTTCAGCCACAGGGGGAGACGAAATTAAGGTTGACCAGTGGAAAATAGACATTGCCTTGGGGGCTTCTCAAAAGGCACTTTCTGCTCCGGTTGGACTTACATATCTTTCAATAAGTGCCGACGCAAAGAAGGCTGTCGACAGCCGAAAAACACCTGTAAAAGGCTTTTATTTAAATCTTGCGTCGTTTAAAAACTGGTATGAAAATAAGTGGTTTCCTTACACTATGCCAATTCACCTTATAAACGCCCTTGACACTGCCCTCGATGTTCTCTTCTCAGACGACTACATTAACCGCCACAAAATTATCGCCGAAGCCGTCAGAGCCGCTGTTAAGGCTGCCGGGTTGGAAATTTACGCCGAAAGGGGCTTTTCAAACACAGTTACGGCTATGATTATTCCCGAAGGAGCAGACTTTAAGAAAATTCAAAAATACATTTTGGATAATTACAACATTTTGATAGGCAGCTCCATAGGCTATCTTGAAAATAAGGTTATTCGCTTAGGTCATATGGGTGAAAATGCCACGAAAGAAAATATGTATACACTGCTTAAGGCACTTACCGAAGCCCTTAAGGCTGAAAACATAGACTTAAAATGCGATATGCACACTGAATTTTTAAAGGAGTATGAAAAAAATGAAAAATAAAAGCTTAAATATTAGAACAATGGCTTTGACGGGGCTTATGACGGCTTTGGTTTTCGTAGGCTCACGAATAGGCTTTCACACGCCCTCAATAACCGGCGGCGGCTATGCTCATTTGGGAACGGCTTTTATGTTTTTGACAGCCTTTCTTTTCGGAAGGAAATCCGCAGCCTTTGCCGGCGGCGTGGGAATGGGACTTTTCGACCTCTTTTCGGAATATTTCGCCTGGGCGCCTTTCACCTTTGTAATCAGCCTTTTAATGGGCTATACCGCCGGTAAAATTGCCTTTGCGGAAAACGGAAGCCTTAAAATTTCAAAATGCATAGCCGCAGCCGCTGCCTGTACAATAATTAAGGTTATAGGCTATTACATAACGGAATTTATTTTTACATTTAATTTTATTACGCCTTTGACCTCCATACCGGGAAACGTTACTCAAATGGTTGTGGGCGCAGCGGTGGGAATTGCCGCAGCAACGGTTATTCTCAAACAAAAAATTGTTTCCGTATAAAACAAAGGTGCTCCGCTTAACTGCGGAGCATTTTTTTCTTTTCCTCCGCATATGCTTAATATTATAGCTGTGGAGAGACCTATATGAACAACACTCAAGTAAATGAAGAGGTTTTAAGCCTTATTTCAGATCAAATAGATGACATAAACGAAGAAACGGAGTATTATACAAAGCTTCTTGAAAAGCTTATTGACTCTGAGGATAAAAGCATTTTGAGAGACATCATACTTTCAAAAAAGAAGCATCTTTGCATTTTAAAGGATATGGTTTACCGCTTAAAGGGGAGCAGACCTATAGACACCGAGCCGAAGCAGACCGAAGCCCCCGCCTCAAATTTTCCCTCCGAATTTAAAAAAGCGGCTCTTAAGGAGCTTTCAAACTCCGAAATCTACCGCTCACTTGTTTTCGACTTTTTAAATCAGTCAATAAGAGACAGCTTCACCGAGATTATGACTGACTGCCAAAATAACTCCCTGAAGCTCTCTGTTTTGCTGACGAAATACAGCTGAGAGCGCATTGCTGAGAGATAAAGCCTTTGCCGAAGCCGAAAGAAAAACCCCGAAGGGCTTAATTGAAAAGCTCTTCGGGGCAATTTTATTTAAAAATTTTATTAAGCGTCAGATCTGGAAAGTGTATCGAAAGATGACTGAATTCCGGCAGGAGTTATGCTGCTTTCAGTTATTATATTCTCTGTTATAAAGGAGACAATTTTAACCTCGGGTTTTGTATATTCTTTTTTCATTGTATAATTCCCTCCTTTAATCACTCTTCACTTGATCCGCTGTCTGATGAATCCGACCCGGAATCGCCGTCTGAACTATCACTGCCTGAACCGTCATCACCTGAACCATCGTCTGATGAATTGTCCTCTGATGAGCTGTCATCCTCTGCTGTGTTATCTGTTACAGTTTCGTCATCCGATGTTTCTTCTGAAACTTCTTCTCCGCTTGTTTCTGTATCAGTTTCTGTGCCGGATACTAATGTTTCGGAAGCTGTTGTTAAGAGATTAGCCGCTTCTTCACCTGTTGTTTTATCTGCTTCATTCGATTCGGTTTCTTCGCTGCTTTCGCTGTCTCCTTCGGTTTCTTCTGTTTCTGAATTAAGTGCAGTTAATACTGTTGCTGATTCAAGTTCAGTTAATACAATACTGAGTGTTGAATCTGATAAGCTCGGGTCTAAAACATAAGCTATAATGTATTTACAGTTACTGTAGCTTTCATTGTCTGCTGTAATAAGATCGGTATAAGAAGAAACTTCACCGTCGCTTTCTCCGTCATTGTCAGTATCTACACCTTCATATACTGTGTAGCCGGTTGCTATTTCTGTGTCGTCTTCATAAATTGTATATGATGCGCTGCTTTCTGCCTGTTCTGCTGTAATTCCGAAATAAACATATGTGTTTGCAGTAAATGTTGCCGAAGTGAAGCCTAACTTTGAACCGCTTGCATATACATAATATGTATAACCGGCTGTTACGTCAAACGTAAAGGTGCCGTTTTGATTATCGCTAGTTGCTTTTACAGATTGAACTGTACTTACAGTACCATCCGATGAAACCGAAACAACATATGCTGTCTTTCCTGAAGTAGCGATTTGATAATCAACCGAAAGTGATCCGCTTGCACCTGCAACAAATTTCATTACGGCACCTGCTACAGGAATATCGTTATCGTCTAATATGGGATTTGTAACTCCTTTAAGAACTGATGAATAAGTCATTGCTTCAAGTGCATATATACCGTCAGCTATATTTTCGTGTGAAGCAACACTTTTGTCAAATTCCACTTCAAAGCTTTTTGTAAATTTACTTGTTTCGGCGGTCATTTCTAATTCAAATGTTCCGTTTGCTGTGGGAGTAAAGGAAACAGGGGCATAACCGTGAGCGGCTACAGTGTAGGTTGTGCCGTATGTAGCTTTATAGTTAACACCGTTAGAGGAAAGGCGAGAGCTTGCTGCTTTGTCTAATATTGCTACAATGCCGCCTTCGGGTGTTGTTAATGTTACTGTATAATAGGGGTTAAGTTCTACGGTATAGGAATCTGAATCGTCGCCTGTAAGTGTTCCGCTTTCATATCCGTCAGCAGAAACTGTATAGGTTTCACCGCTTTCAGGTGAATAATAGCCTTCCTTTTCAGCAGTAAGTCCTTCAATAGAATAATCTGTAATTTCAGCTCCTGTATGAGCGTCTTTTACGGTTACGGGTACTGCTGTGGATGCTGATAAAGTCACTTCGTATGAGGTTGTTTCTGCGTCAGCTTCAAAAGTATATGATTTATATCCGGTTTTGCTTACTGTATAGCTGTATCCGTCATAAAGTGTATAGTATCCGTCATCATCTGCTTCTACAGCAGTGCTTGTGCTGTTGTTTGTAACAGTAAAATTATCTATTGCATCACCGCTTTCATCTGTGACAGTGATTTTTGACTTTACTTCTGTTAAATCAGCAGAGGTTACTGTTATTGAGCCGAGTAATAAAGAGTTAGAACCTGTAGCTATTAAATAATAAGTCCCTGCGGAAGAAACCGCATTGAATGTAAAAGTCGGTACAGTGGAATTATACTTACTTCCTGAACCTGATATACTTTGATATAAAGATGAATCTGTTGATGTAGCATCTGTGGTACTTGTAAGTCTTAAATTAACAGCAGTGCCGTCAGTTGAAGTAAATACTTTTGCAGATACAACATCCCCTTTGTTTAGTGAAAGCTGAAAGAAATTTTTCTTGGTTAATACAGTGTTGCTATTAGTGTTTAATTTAAAAGCTCTGTATGAGTTACTCTTATCAGTGCTACTTTCGTAAAAGGTACTTGTGCCAGCATGACAAAACGAAAGGATATCACTATAAGTATATGTTGTACCGCTTGTAGTATACTCATCAAAGGCTTCATCATTGAAATTCCACGTTGTAGTACCGGCGAAAACCGTACTGATATTCAAAATTAAAATACAAGAACAGAGCATTGCCAAAGACAGGACAGTGCTCAAAAATCGTTTAAATGATTTTTTTACTTTGTTATTGAGTGAGGGGGGGGGTAATTGAACCGCCTACCCTCTGCGTTACAGAATTTCTCATTTTGTTATTTTCCTCCTTCTCATTCCGCCGCCTAACCGTTGGCGGTGAATACAGGCTTTTTCGCTGTTTTGGTTTTAATCCGAAAGGCGGTGGTTTAGGCTTTGTCTTAAAATTAAGCTTTTAACCTAAGCGCCTTTTGCCTTAAGGGCGAAAAAGCAGTTTAATGTGTGCCGGTATGATTTAAATCATACCAAAAAATAAAAAACATCGTTAAGCGGAGCATTTTTATATAATATTAACAAAATAAAAACGCCCTCGCAAAACATCTTATTTATAATTTACTCCAAATTGTTATTTATGTCAAGGGGTTTTAAGAAACTTTTCAGTCCTTTTTTACAAAAATCCTGCTTATCATACACAAAAAATTGTTGTCTTTGATTATTTTGAGGTTTTCACAGGCAAATAAAGCCGAGAAAGCACCTTTCCGAAAAATGTATAATTGAGTTCATGTCCTGCCGGCTTGAATTTTTTGAGATTATATGTTATTTTTAATTTAAAGGAAAGTAAAAACAGCGGACTTTGTTTAACAGAAAGAGCAAAATAATAATTCGGTTTAAAAAAGAAAAGAGTGTTTTATATGGCAAGTGAAAAAGAAATGACAATTGACAATAAAAAAACGGAGCTGTTTGAGCGAATGGCTATTCCGAAGGCTGTTGCCAAAATGGCGGTTCCTACGGTAATCAGCTCTCTTGTTATGGTAATCTACAATTTAGCCGATACCTACTTTGTGGGAATGTTAAACGACCCTACTGAAAATGCGGCGGTTACACTGGCGGCGCCTGTGATTTTGGCTTTCAACGCTGTTATAAACCTGTTCGGGGTCGGCGGCGCAAGCCTTATGAGCCGCTATTTGGGTCAAAAGGAATATGCCTCCGTTCGTAAAAGTTCTGCTGTCAGTTTTTACTGTGCTTTGGGCTTTTCGGCTCTGTTTTCACTTTCGGCTCTTATTTTCCACAAACAGCTTTTGGGCATTTTGGGAACCGCTCCTGACACAGCCGCAGCCACCTGGCAGTATCTCCGCTGGACAACGGTCTGCGGAGCCGTTCCGGCAATTTTAAATGTAGTGACTGCCAATTTGGTTCGTGCCGAAGGCTCTTCATTCCACGCAGGCTTAGGCACAATCAGCGGCTGTCTCTTAAACATTGTTCTCGATCCGATTTTTATTTTGCCCTTCGGCTTAAATATGGGAGCTTCCGGTGCAGGGCTTGCCACATTTATTTCAAACTGTGCTGCCTGCTGTTACTTTTTCGTGCTTTTGAGAGTACGCCGAAAGGAAACCTTTGTCTGCATTAATCCAAAGGAATTTTCTTTCGACCCCTTAATTCTCAAGCGTATCTGCGCAGTGGGTATTCCGGCTGCTATCCAAAATCTTTTAAACGTAACGGGTATGACCATACTGAACAATTTCACATCAGCCTACGGCACAAACGCCGTTGCGGCAATGGGCATAAGCCAAAAAATAAATATGATTCCCGTATATATAGCAATGGGCATTTCTCAGGGGGTTATGCCCCTGGTGGGCTATAATTTCGCAAGCGGAAACCGAACACGAATGAAAAGGGCAGTGACCTTTACCGCCCAAATAGGCATTTCTTTCATCCTTTTAATGAGCCTGTTTTATTTTTTCGGCTCAGAATTTCTCATCGGTCTTTTTATGAAAAATGAAGAGGTTGTTGCCTACGGCAGCCACTTCCTCCACGGTATGTGCATAGGTCTTGTTTTTCTGAATGTCGACTTTTTGGCAGTAGGGGTTTTCAAGCCTGCGGTATGGGAACAGCTTCCCTCATATTCGCAATTCTGAGAAAGGTGGTTTTGGAAATTCCGGCACTTTTCATACTTAATAAGCTTTTCCCAATGTACGGGCTTGCCTATGCCCAGACCTGTGCCGAAATCGTCCTTGCAATAGCGGCGGTTATTCTTCTTGTGAGAATTTTCCGAAAACCTGATTTATCGGCTAAATGAAATTCTTGACTTAATTGATTGTTCTGCTTGTATATTAATTATAATAGAAAATAGGAAAAGAAAATACCTGACGGAACTGAATATATTTGAATGATGCAGGTATTTGAAGCTTGTGTTCATTAGTACTTGAAAGGGGTTTTGTATATGTCAAAATATGTTTATGCGGCAATCTTTACTAAAGAAGAAAACGGAGCTTATTCAGTTGCTTTTAACGATGTAAAGGGCTGTTACAGCTGCGGAGACACCTTAGAGGAAGCAATTGAAATGGCTGAAGACGCTCTTGCTCTTGTTTTGTATGAATATGAGAGAGAGGGAAAGAAAATTCATAAACCAACGGATATATCGAAAATAGAGACAAACGAAAATGAATTTGTAACTTACATTGCCTGCGACACAATTGAATACTAAAAAATGTATAGTGAAAAAGCCCCGAAAACGTGATATTTTCGGGACTTTTTTCAAGCTGAAGAGCGGAATTGAACCGCCGACCTACGCACTACCAATGCGTTGCGCTACCCCTGTGCCACTTCAGCAAACAATAAGTATTTTAGCATTGTTTCGTGTTAAAGTCAAGACCTTTTTTAAAATAGGTGTGGACACAATGCGCATATTATATTTTTACAAAAAATCAAGAACGGAG
>JAJPZT010000072.1 GCA_021204175.1 Clostridiales bacterium
AAGCTGCTGGGGTCCACCTGCATAGCAGGTGGTTTTATTTTTCCTGCCACACAATCAAAGAAAGACTATGCACAATTCCTAAGTGAATGCACACAGTCTTTCTTTTAATAGTTTGGAGAACGCTTAGCTTTGTTCCAAAAGACCGGTATAAAGCTGATAATAAACGCCTTTTTCTTTAATTAGCTTATCGTGGTTGCCTCTTTCGATAATTCTGCCGTGATCCATAACCATAATAACGTCTGAGTTCTTAATGGTTGAAAGTCTGTGGGCAATTACGAAAACGGTTCTGCCCTTCATAAGAGAGTCCATACCCTCCTGAACGATTTTTTCCGTTCGTGTATCGATTGAAGATGTAGCTTCGTCGAGAATAAGGGCAGGGGGGTTGGCTACTGCGGCACGTGCAATAGACAAAAGCTGTCTCTGACCCTGTGAAAGGTTTGAGCCGTTGTTTGTGAGCATTGTGTCATAGCCGTCGGGCAGTCTCCTTATAAACTCGTGAGCTCCCGCAAGCTTAGCCGCCGCCACAACCTCGGAATCCGTTGCGTCAAGTCTGCCGTATCTTATATTTTCCGTTACCGTTCCGGTGAAAAGACTTGTATCCTGCAAAACCATTCCCAAAGAGCGTCTCAGCTCGCTTTTCTTGATTTTGTTTATATTAATTCCGTCATACCTTATTTTTCCGTCCTGAATGTCATAGAAGCGGTTAATAAGGTTGGTGATTGTAGTTTTGCCTGCGCCTGTTGCCCCTACGAAGGCTACCTTTTCGCCGGGCTTTGCGTAAACCTCTATGTCGTGAAGAACTGTCTTGTCGGGGTTATAGCCGAAATCCACCTTGTCGAGAATAATGTCGCCCTTAAGCTGAACATATTCAACCTCGCCTGTACTTTGGTGAACGTACTTCCAAGCCCAAACGCCTGTTCTTATAGGTGATTCTTCAATTGAGCCGTCGGGTCTGAATTTAGCCCTTACAAGGCTTACCTTTCCTTCGTCGGGTTCAGGCTCTTCGTCTAAAAGCTCGAAAATTCTCTCTGCACCGGCAAGAGCCATAACGATTGAGTTAATCTGCTGAGACATATTTGAAACAGGCATATTGAAGCTTCTGTTAAGCTGAAGGAATGAAGCAAGAGAGCCTATTGTGAAGCCGCCGAAGCCGCTTATAGCCAAAATTGAGCCGAAGATAGCAGTGAAAACATAGCTTATGTTGCCTATGTTTGCCAAAATTGGCATAAGCATATTTGCGAAGCTGTTGGCGTTTTTCGCTGCGTCGAAAAGCTCATCGTTTATCTTAATAAAGTCGTTGACACTTTCCTGTTCGTGACAGAAAACCTTTACAACCTTTTGACCTTCTATAATTTCTTCAATATAGCCGTTTACGTCGCCCAGCTTTCTCTGCTGAATGACGAAATACTTTCCGCTTAAGCCGCCGACCTTTTTAGTGACAGCGAGCATTATGCATGCCATAACAAAGGTCATAAGGGTCAGGGGAACGCTTAACATAAACATACAAATAACAACACTTACAACAGTCATAATTCCGTTTATAAGCTGAGGAATACTCTGGCTTATAAGCTGTCTCAGCGTGTCGGTATCGTTTGTGTAAAGGCTCATAATATCGCCGTGGGCATGAGTGTCGAAATATTTGACGGGAAGCTTCTCCATATGTGCAAACATTTCTTCACGAAGGTTTTTAAGTGTTCCCTGAGTTATTCCCACAACAATTCTGTTGTAAATAAATGCAGCCAAAACGCCTACCGCATAAATTGCCGCCATTGTGCCGATTGCACCCAAAAGGGGAGCAAAATCCCTTTCACCGCTTATAAGGATAGGGGTGATATAATCGTCTATAAGGCTCTTCATAAACATAGTTCCCCGAACATTGGCAAGGGCTGAAATGATTATGAAAATAACAACCAAAACACATCTGAATTTAAAATATTTAAAAATATAACCCATGAGCCTAAAAAATATTTTAGAGGGGTTCTTTGCGCCTCTGCGCTTTTCTTTATTTTCAGCCATTATTCAAGCGCCCCTTTCTGTTGTGACTCCCAAACCTCTTTGTAGATTTCGTTGTTTGCCAAAAGCTCCTCGTGAGTGCCGAAGCCGTTGACCTCGCCGTTATCCAAAACAATAATTCTGTCTGCGTCCTGAACAGAGGTTATTCTCTGAGCTATAATAAGCTTTGTTGTGTCGGGAATTTCTTCTCTGAAAGCCTTTCTTATCATAGCGTCGGTCTTTGTGTCCACAGCCGAGGTTGAGTCATCTAAAATAAGAATTTTGGGGTTCATAAGCAAGGCTCTGGCTATACAAAGTCTTTGCTTCTGACCGCCGGAAACGTTTACGCCGCCTTGTTCGATCCATGTGTCATAGCCGTCGGGCATTGCACTGACAAATTCGTCAGCCTGGGCATATTTGCAGGCTTTAATGAGCTGTTCGTCTGTTGCGTCTTTGTTGCCCCAGCGGAGATTGTCTTTGACAGTGCCTGAGAAAAGAACGTTTTTCTGAAGAACCATAGCCACACTGCTTCTGAGGGCGTTAAGCTCATAGTTTTTGACATTAAGACCGCCGACGAGAACCTCGCCCTCTGTGGCGTCGTAAAGTCTGGGTATAAGCTGAACAAGGGTTGACTTTGAAGAGCCTGTTCCGCCGATAATACCGATAGTTTCGCCTGAATTGATTTTAAGGTTAATGTTTTCAAGGCACTTGTTGCCGTCCTTTTTGTATGCGAAGGAAACGTTTTTAAACTCGATTGCCCCGTTTTTAATGTCGGTTATGCTGTCAACAGGAGCTGCAAGATCTGTTTTTTCGTTTATAACCTCCGCAATTCTTTCACCCGAAGCTCTTGACATTGAAATCATAACGAAAGCCATTGAAATTATCATAAGGCTCATAAGTATGTTCATTGTGTAGGTGAAAAGGCTCATAAGCTGACCGGTTGTCAGTGTATCGGAGACTATCATATGAGCACCTATCCACGAAATCAAAAGAATACAGGTATAAACAGTAAACTGCATAACGGGCATATTTGCCACAACAAGATATTCGGCTTTCAAAAACATATTGTAAACATTTTCAGCCGCAATATTAAACTTTCTGACCTCGTGATCCTCTCTGACATAAGCCTTGACGGTTCTGATACCGCTGATATTTTCCTGAACACTGGCATTAAGATCGTCATATTTTTCAAAAACGGCTTTGAAAGCCTTGTGAGCATGTGACATAATGAAGAAGAGAACAATGCCCAAAAAGATAATTGCCCCTACATAAACAAGAGCCAGTGAAGGCTTTATTACACAGGTCATTGCAAATGCACATATAAGCAAAAGAGGGGATCTGACGCACATTCTTATAATCATCATATATGCGTTTTGAACGTTTGTTACGTCTGTGGTAAGTCTCGTAATAAGACCCGAGGTGGAATATTTATCCAAATTCGAAAAAGAAAATTTTTGGATATTCCTAAACATAGCGGCTCTTAAATTTTTGGCAAAGCCCGACGAAGCAATCGCCGCAAAGTGACCTGCTCCTGCGCCTGCCGAAAGGCTTATAAACGCCGCAATTATCATAACAACGCCGATTGACGCAACTCTCTTAAGGTCGCCGCCTTCAGCACCGTTTACCCCCGTATCAACTATTTTAGACATTAAAAAGGGAATGAGAATTTCCATAAAAACCTCAATCGCCACAATACAGGGGGCTAAAATAGATGGCTTTTTAAATTCCTTAATTTCGCCCATAAGTGTCTTTAACATATATTTTCCTCACTTTCCTTTAAATTTTCAAGCATTTTTAAAAGTACGCCGTAAATGCTTTCAAGCTCCGCCTTTTCAAAGCCGCTGCAAAGATTTTTGTTTATTGACTGAAGATTTTCAAAACCGCTGCAGATAAGCTTTTTCCCCTCATCGGTTAAAATAATCTGCTTATATCTTCTGTCCTTTTGGCTGGGCTTAAAGGCTATGAAGCCCTTTCCCTGAAGCCTTTTTAAAATTCCCGTTACCGTAGGGCGTGAAAGCTCAAACCGCCTTTCAATATCCACCGGGTTTACCTCTTTGCCGGAACAGCTGCTTAAATATATAAGCACCTTCAGCTGACCGCCGGTCATATTCATTTCGGAAGTTTTTTTGTTAAGGCTCTTTTCAAAAATAAGATGAATACATTTAAGGGCTTCTGAAATTCTGTCTTGAATTTCCATGCTTATTAAATCGTTTTCATCGGAATTTTCCAAACGCAGTCACTCCTTCCTTGGTCGCAGACCAATGCGCATTTTTGCTGCACAAAAATGCTTATGACCAACAGCATTTGCAATGCTAAAATCAGCAGGTTACACCTACTGATTTGAAAGTAAGTGCCTATAAGCACTTACTTTGTTGGTCAAGTACGTAGTATGCTAATTATATCTCTTAAATTACACAGTGTCAATAGCTTAATAATTAATTCATATTTTTTCATTTTTGACTTTTAATTAGCTGAAGGCAACTATAATTTACGCAAAGTCTATTGACTTTTGATTTTTTATTTGTATAATAAGGTTTAAGCAAGAAAATATGGCAAAGGCAAAAGCCTTATCTTTGGAAGGAGGAATTTTTAATGACTGCAAAAAGAATAAGCAAGGTCTTAGCCGCTTTGTTGTCGGCGGTTATGGCAATTTCTGTCGGGGGTGGGTATTTCCCCACAGGCAGTATAACTGCTGAAGCGGCTGAAACAGCGGAAAGCTACACCTATGACAGCTATGACGGCGAGTACGATATTACTTCCGAAAGCGTAACCATAAGTTCAGCCGGAATCTATCGGATTTACGGCAATTCAACGGAAACCTCAAACACAATTACGGTCAGCGGTTCTGACGATATTGTAGTGGTTCTTGACAATGTTGTTATTTCATCGTCAAACTATTATCCGCTGGAGCTTTCAAACAGCGGAACAACTACCCTTGTGTTAAAGGGCAAAAATACTCTTACAGCTGAGAGTATTCAACGTTCTGCTGTCTACAAAGATACAACCGGTTCACTTATAATCGGGGCTTATGGCGGTAATGATTCAGCAGGAAGTCTCAGTGCAAGCGGCAACAAATTCGCCGCCGGCATAGGAGGTGCCTACTTAAACACAAGTGAATGCAGCAACATAACCATAAACAGCGGTACAATTACAGCAACAGGAGGAGAACGGGGAGCAGGAATCGGCGGCGGCAGTGGCAGCTGCAGCAACATAACCATAAATGGCGGTATAGTTACAGCAATAGGCGGAAGCTACGCAGCGGGAATCGGTGGAAGCTATGGCGGCAGCTGCAGTGACATAACCATAAACGGCGGCATAGTTACAGCAACAGGCGGAAATTTCGGAACAGGTATAGGCAGCAGCTATAACTTTAGCGGCACCGGCAGCTGCAGCAATATAACTATAAGCGGAGGTACTGTTGCAGCAGTAGGCGGTACTTACGGAGCAGGCATAGGCGGTGCTTATTACGGCAGTGCCGACAGCATAACCATAAGCGGAGGTACTGTTACAGCAACTGGAGGTACTAACGGAGCAGGCATAGGCAGCGGCTACTACGGCAGTGCAAGCAGTGATATAATAATTTATAATTCTTCGGTAAAGGCTTCTTCAATTTCCGTTACGCCTACAAATGCCGAAGGTGAGAGTGTTTATTTATATACAATACCCGATACAACAGAAGGCTGCAGTTTAATTGTTGACGATGAAATCTATATAGAAAGTATAACTCATCACACAAGCAGCGATGCAAATCAGTATATTTATCTTACGTCTGATTCTGCAGAAGCTCAAACAGGCATTTATATTTATAGTTTATCATATTCAGAAAGTGACGGAACATCCGTCGTTTTGACTGACAGCTTAACTGAGCTTGAAATATCAAATGCAGCTTATCTCCGTCATTTTGCAGATGCTGTAAACAACGGCTATACATACATAGATGCAACGGTTACAGCAGATATTGATATGACAGGCGTTGAGTGGACGCCTATCGGAACTTCATCTAATCCCTATGCCGGAATCTTTGACGGACAGGGGCATATTATAAAAAAATTTGACCTTTGACGATGATTCACAAAGCTATGCCGGCTTGTTCGGAATGACAGCTAACGCAGCAGCAATCAAAAATGTAGGGGTAGTGGGCGACATAACAGGCTACAGCTATGTAGGGGGAATTTGCGGCTATATTGATTCTTGGGATACAATAAGCAATTGTTATTTTGAAGGAAGTGTATCGGGCGACAGCCGTGTAGGCGGTATTTGCGGAATGAGCTACGGAACTGTTCAAAACTGTTATAATTCAGGTACAGTTTACGGCATATATACCAATATCGGCGGAATATCCGGTTATACGGGCGGAACGATAAAAAATTGTTATAATACAGGTTCTCTCAGCAGCAACAGTGGCTCTTCAGCTGTAATAGGCGGAATTATAGGAACTAACTCATACGGCACTGTAGAAAACAATTACTACTTAGAGGGAACGGCAAGCAAAGGCACAGGCAGCGGCACAGACACATCAGCTTCATTCACCGCAGCACAGCTTTCAAGCGGCGAACTGACATGGCTTTTAAGCGGCGAAGCAGAGGGAACAGACTGGCTTCAGACATTGGGAACAGACACTAAGCCCTGTCTCTCGGTGTTCAGCTCCGAAAGTCTGCCTGTTGTTAAGCTTACAAGAAAGGATGACAGCTCAGAGGTTTATGCCAATGTTGTAAGTGACGGAATTTCTGTTAAAGATGACGGCTCGGCTCTTTCGGGAATAGCTGTTGACACCACTGCTTACGGCGGTTCGGGTGCGGCTTATCTTGACGAGGTAGGGGCTGTTGTTGACGGAACATTCTACACCCTTAACAACTATTATTATATAGATGAAAACGGTGTTGAAGCGGACAGCAGCAATTCCGCATACTTCCCTGTTTTGGGAGAAAGCGAAAAGACAACGGAAACCGTTAGAGGTGCTGTTGTAACCAAAGAAACTGCCGACAGCACAGATGTTCTCTATTTCGTAACATCGGCGACTACGGGCTTAACAATAAATGCCGAATAAGGGGGTTGGTCAAAATGAAAAAATCATACATAAAACCTGAAATTGAAATTACAAAGATTGAAACTAAGGAAAATATAACAGACTTCACTTCGAACAATATAAACATAGCAAACTTTACCTATAAACAGCTTGGAACAAATGTTTTAAGCTACTGACGAAAAACCCCCTTGCCGAAACGGCAGGGGGATTTGACTTTTTCTTATCTTTTTTTAGTTAGCATAAACGCCGAAACCAAAGCCGTAAAGGGGGCAACGGTTACAAGACCGAAGCTGCCTATTACTGTGTGAAGAATTTCGGAGGAAACATATTTATAATTGAGAATGTGGTCAATAGGCGTTCCCTGAGCCATAAAAACCATTAAAAGGGTTATGTAGCTGCCGGAATAGGCAAGGAGAAGGGTGGTTGTCATAGTCCCCATAGCGGCTCTGCCTACGTTCATACCGGAACGGGCTGCCTCTTTCCAGCCTATATCGGGCTTTTTCTCCACAACCTCATTTACCGCCGAGGTTATATCTACGGATAAATCCATCATAGCCCCCGAAGCGCCTATGAAAATACTGCTCATAAAGACAGATGTCAGGTTTAAGTCCTGATAGCCGCTATATAAAAGGGACTCAGAGTGTGACATAACCGCTCCGTGAATTTTAAACAGGTCTGTAAATATTATTCCCATAATACAGGTTGTGAAAATTCCCAAAAGCGAGCCTAAAACGGCGGAAAGGGTTCTTTTGTCAAAGCCGTAAACAAAAAATATTATTATAATGGTCAAAAAAATTGTTATGTTAATTCCCGTCCAAACAGGGTTTGCTCCGTTTAAATATGCAGGAACGAGAACCTTCCACACTGTCAAAATTGTTATTACAAACGAAAATATGGCTAAAAATCCGTTCTTTCCGGCAAATATAATAAGCAGGGCAAAAAACAGCCCAAGCAGAATAATCTCCTTGTCAAGACGGTAGTGATCCGTCAGAATACAGGAGGTGATTTCTTCGCCGCTGTGTGAAATTGTGGCAAGGCAAACATCTCCGGCGTCAAAAATTTTATCCTCTTCAAGAGAGCCTGTCAAAAAATTGACCCCTTCGATTTCCTTGCCCTTAAACAGCCCCGATTTAACTAAAATTTCGCATTTCTGCTCGCCGGACTGTATAAGACCCGAGCTTCTTACTGATGAATTATCAACACTTAATATTTCCGCTTTTACTCTTTCGGCATCCTGATAAATGAGAGCGTCCTCATAGCCTGTGGGAACAAGTATGAGAACGCACGTCAAAATTATCCCTATAATGATAAGCCGAAAGACAGAATTTTTCAAAAATCTGTCGGTTTTCATTTTATTTTACTCCTGTCAAAGCTGCAAGCTTCTTAAAAATATCGGTATTGTCATAATAGCCGGCAAAGTTCTCAGCACCCACACCCTTTACAAGAACCTCTGTGGGAAGTCCCGTATGTGCATAAGAGCCGAAATTTACGCCGCTTTTATGGTTTAAAATATGAGTTATTGTTACTGAAAGGGGCTCATAGCTGCCGTAAAGCTCATATTCTTCCTGTTCAAACTCCATTTCTTCCCCTGTTCTTGAGAGGGTTACTTCATAGGCTTCTTTAAGCTGATCATATTCATAGTCTGTCATAACAAGAGTTCCGCTGTTCTCAGATTCGGGGCGAAGGTCTGTGCTGTCCTTTTGTGAAGTAGAGGAAACTGTTCCTTCAGGAGCTTCAAGACCGAAAAGTCTTGTTATGTCAGACATAACAGTGTCAAAGTCTGTATTGTTTTCTTTATAGCCTGTTACATAATCCTCGTCATATTTAATGAAAGAAATCTTTTGGTTATTGAAGTTTGTAAGGAAGGTGTCAAAGTCTGTTCCCGCAAAGCCTATTGACAAGCCGCCTGTTTCGTGGTCGCCGGTTACTATAATAAGTGTTTCGTCCGGGTGTTCGTTATAAAACTCAACTGCCTTATCTACAGCGTTATCCAAAGCAACTGTATCTCTTATAACCGAAGCCGCATCGTTTGCGTGGCAAGCCCAGTCGATTTTGCCCCCTTCAACCATCATAAAGAAGCCTGTGTCGTCGTTGTCAAGAACCTCTATGCCTTTTTCAACGTAGTCCGCAAGAGCCCAGTCTCCCTTTTGACGGTCGATTTCATATTCCAAAGTATCGTGATCTGACAAGTGCTCGTCAATAATAATAGTCTTTCCGTCCTCAGCTGTTACCTTTTCCGCTTCAGCCTGGGTTTTGACTACCTTATATCCGGCTTTTTCCGCAAGGCTGTAAATATCCGTTTGGTCTTCGTCCGGACCTGTGGGCTGAAGAAATGCACCGCCGGCAAAGAAGTCAAAGCCGCTGTCTATAAGCTCTAAGCCTATGTCGTAATAGCTGTTTCTTGAAGGCTGGTGGGCATAAAACGCAGCCGGGGTTGCATGGTTTACATTTACGCTTGAAATTATGCCTACTTTACAGTCCTTCTGAGCCTTAAGCTTTTCGGCGATTGTTTCATATTCTTCCGAAAAATTAAGGCTTACGTTAAGGCTTCCGCTCCAGGTTTTATGCCCTGTTGCAATAGCCGTTGCCGTAGAAGAGGAGTCGGGAGCAAAGGACGTGCTGTCGTAGGTTTGGGCAGAACCGGCAACGTCGAAATTCATCATTGTCAGATTGTTTTTGCTTTCGATAACAGCTCTTTCTTCGTCCTCAACTGTGACAGTCTTGCCTTCCGACGCAAGGCTGTTTGCACTTATAAAATAGTTTGTAAGCTGAATTTGGGGATAGCTCATTCCGTCACCTATAAACAAAAATATGTATTTGGGAATGTTTTCCTCAGATGAAACCTCTGTGCCTTCGGCGGCAGCAGTCTCAACCGAGCCGGCAGCCTTCGGCACTGAATTTCCGGTATAAACCGCAGCCGCAGCCAAGGCAATCGCTATAGTAATCGCCGCTATTGATTTTGCAAATTTTTTCATAATTGTTTAACCCTCCGATCTCTGTTTAAAATCTTAACCTCCGGTTAAGAAATTGCCGATTAATTACTTTATAATTTTACATAAAGTATACCAAAGATACGGAAGATTGTCAATTATCAAATTTTGAATGTGTCGGTGTTTATTTTACTCCTGTCAAAGCTGCAAGCCTTTTGTAAATGTCGGTGTTGTCATAATAGCCTTCAAAACTGTCTGCGCCGACGCCCTTAACGAGAACCTCAACGGGAAGTCCTGTATGAGCATATGAACCGAAGTTTACACCGCTCTTATTGTTTAAAATATGAGTGATTGTTACGGAAAGGGGTTCATAGCTGCCGTAAAGCTCATATTCTTCCTGTTCGTATTCCTCTTCGTCGCCTGTTCTTGCAAGAGTTACTTCATAGGCTGTTTTAAGCTTGTTATATTCATAGTCGGTCATAACAAGAGTTCCGTCATTGTCAGACTCAGGGTGAAGGTCGGCGCTGTCCTTTTGTGATGTAGATGAAACTGCACCCTCGGGAGCTTCAAGACCGAAAAGCTTTGTTATGTCAGACATAACAGTGTCAAAATCTGTGTTGTTTTCCTTATAGCCTGCAACATATTCTTCATCATACTTAATGAAAGAATTTTTTTGGTTGTTGAAGTTTGTAAGGAAGGTGTCATAGTCTGTTCCGGCAAAGCCTATTGTTAAGCCGCCTGTTTCGTGGTCGCCTGTTACTATAATAAGTGTTTCGTCGGGGTGATCGTTATAAAATTCAACTGCCTTTTCGACTGCCTCGTCTAAAGCAACAGTGTCCTGAATAACGGAGGCTGCATCGTTTGCGTGACAAGCCCAGTCGATTTTGCCGCCTTCAACCATCATAAAGAAGCCTGTTTCGTCATTGTCAAGCACCTCAATGCCTTTTTCAACGTAGTCCGAAAGACCCCATTCTCCCTTTTGACGGTCGATTTCATATTCCATTGCGGAGCTGTCTGCCAAATGCTCGTCAATTACGATAGACTTTCCGTCCTCGGCTGTGAGAGCTTCAGCTTCAGCCTGGGTTTTGATTACGTTATAGCCTGCCTTTTCAGCAAGCTCGTAAAGATCCTCCTGATCTCCGTCTGCTCCTGTGGGCTTTAAAAGACCGCCGCCTGCAAAATAATCAAAGCCGCTGTCAATAAGCTCCAAGCCTATGTCGTAATAGCTGTTTCTTGACTTCTGGTGTGCATAAAATGCCGCAGGAGTTGCGTGGTTTAAGTTTACGCTTGAAATAACGCCTATTTTATAGTCCTTCTGAGCCTTAAGCTTTTCTGCTATTGTTTCATATTCTTCAGAAAAATTAAGGCTTACGTTAATGCTGCCGCTCCAGGTTTTATTGCCTGTTGAAGCCGAGTCGGGAGCAAATGACGTACTGTCGTAGGTCTGAGCAGAACCCGCAATGTCAAAATCCATCATTGTAAGATTGCTTTTGCTTTGAAGAACGGACTTTTCTTCGCCCTCAACATTAACTGTCTTGTTTGCAGCCGCTGAGCTGTTTGCACTTATAAAGTAGTTTGTAAGCTGAATTTGGGGATAGCTCATTCCGTCGCCTATAAACATAAATATGTATTTAGGTGTTTTTTCAGCCGATGAAGCCTCAGGGCCTTCTGCGGCGACTGTTTCTACAGTGCTGACGGCTTCCGCCATTGAATTTCCGGTATAAACCGCAGCAGCAGCCAAGGCTATTGCCACAGTAACCGCAGCTATTGATTTTGCAAATCTTTTCATAATTTTTTTTACCCTCCAATGTCTGTTTTAGATATAAGATTTTGATTTAATTAAATTCTAACCGAAATTTAATTAACCGACAGCTACATTATATTGCCGAAGGGTTTATTTTTCTATCCTGCTGCTGTAAGAAAACTGTAAAACATCGGTAAATTTTATTCAGCCGAGGCATTAAAAAATCCCCTTATATTCTATAGAAGGGGACTTGTGTGTTCAGATTTACGTTGCGGAATTGCCGAAGGCTATGCCCTTATCGGTGATTTCGGCTTTTACTCCCGATTCCGTTTTGGAGACTATGTTTATATAGTCCTCTTCTTCAAGCTCCTCTAAGGCTTTAAGAAGATTTTCGGGAATAGGCTCTTTTTTATATCTGAAATTAAGCTTGTCGCCGCCGCAGACAAATGACTGATAAATTCTTTCCAATACAGACTGCTTATATTTAATCATATTTACCTCCGTTTGAGTTATTATTGTTTTTTCTCCTGTTTCTTCTATTATATAACCTTTAATATATTTTTGCAATAAAATTTTTCTCTAAAACAGTTGAAAAGTTTAAAAGTTTGTTGTAGAATAAAAGAACAGTATAATTTTAAAATTTGCAAAGGAGAAAGGTATGAAAAAGAAAATTTTTTGTTTATTATCTGCTTTTGCGCTGACCTTCTGCGCAGGGACGGCGCTGGCTTACGGGGCTGAGGCTAATATTTATCCCCTTACGCCTTCCTACAGCTTTGAAGAAAGCCAAATCGGCGAAACCTTTGACGTTGAATTTTACGTTGAAAACAACTCAGAGGGTATCGACTCAGTAACATTTTATGTAACCTATGACCCGTCGATTGTTATGTTTAAAGAAGCAATTGATGTTGACAAGAGCGACGCTATGACCTTCCCCGTATCAGACAGCTCCGAAAGCTATTTTGTAAGCCCCTCGGCTATTAATTCCGCAGCGGCAAGAGCAGCCTCATCGGGCACTGTTCTTAACTATAAGAGCTCCGCTTCCGGGCTTACCTGCGCCGAATTCGGCGAGATAAAGTGTGCTAACATTACAGGCACATTCGGCGGAAAGGGCGGTCTTTATCAGATTACAGACAGCGGTATTATTTTTGCAGCAACCTTTGAGGTTGTAGGCACAGGCTCAACAGACATCGACGTTCAGGCTGCATCCGCTATTTTCGCTTCAACAAACAGCGGCGCAGTTGACACAGACGTTACCGCATGCAGCGTATATGTTACCGCTTCTTCATCCTCTTCCGAAGAAACTACGACAGACAGTGAAGCCGAAACAACAACTGCTTCAGGCACATCTTCAGACTCGTCATCAAGCTCAGGTTCTTCAGGCTCATCGGGCGGCGGCTCAGGCAGCTCAGGTTCTTCTTCAACCGACAGCACAACAGAAACTACTACAGCAGCGGCTGATGAAACTTCTGCTGACACATCTTCGGACAGCTCCGACGAGGCAGCAGCAGACGAAACAGCAGTATACGCTTTCACAGACATCGACCAGACCCCCTGGGCTGTCGAAGCTATAAACTACCTTGCAGGGCTTAAGGTTGTAAACGGCTATAACGACGGAAGCTTCCTTCCCAAAAACAATGTTACAAGAGCGGATTTCATAATTATGCTTCTTAATGCTTTGGGAATAAGCGGCACAGCCGAAAGCAATTTCACAGACGTAAGAGCCGACAAGTATTACGCAAATTATGTAGGTCTTGCTAAGGATTTGGGCATTGCTCAGGGCTATTCGGACGGAACATTTGCCCCCGAGGCTTATATTTCACGTCAGGATATGATGGTTCTTACATGGAGAGCTTTCACTTCAATGACAGACGCAGAGACAGACACTGCCGACGAAACAGTTTTAGACGATTTCGCAGATAAGGACGACATTTCAGCATATGCAAAAGAAGCTGTTTCCACAATGGTTTCAATGGGCGTTGTCAGCGGAACAAACGAGGGTATCGAGCCCAAGGCAAACACTACAAGAGCACAGACGGCAGTAATCATGTATAATATACTCAAGCTTATCGCTTGAGTTTGAAAAAATGCTTACATTTTTTCAAGGGGTTTAAGGTATAAACCATCAAGTTTTCCGCAAAGTTGATACTTCGTATCAACTTCACAGAAAAGTTTCTGTCCTCAGGCGGGCAAAGCTCGCCTTGCGGATTTAAGTCTGCGACGCTGACGATAAATCAGTTTTTCTAAAAATTTAAATTATAAGACGGTTGCCGAGAATTATTTTATGAATAATTTCTCAGCAGCCGTCTTTTTTTATGCATTTGCGTGTAAAATTGTAATCAAACGGTAACATAAAAGATTAAAAAATTATGTTATAATATTTTCATCGGAGATTTTTATTATTATTTTTACGGGGTAATTGAATTGGAGCTTAATTTAACGGAATTCGGTATACGGCGATTTATAAATGACGGTCAGGAGTTTTTTTTAGGCAGAAAAAAGGCGCAGGAGGGCAAGGTGAAAGGGGTTCGCTTTGTTGACGGCGATAATATAAAGTTTGCGGGGAAGGTTGTTGATGAAAACCCAAAGGGTGAATACCTTGCGGAGGTTTGCTTTGACATAAACGGCAGTCCTTCAAGCTGCCGCTGTACCTGCGGAAAGGGTATAAGGTGCCGCCACTGCGCCGCCCTTTTGTTTGAGCTTATGAGCGACAAGGGTTCTCACAGCGGCGATCTAAGCGCAAATTATGTAGCGTCTAAAAATTTCCTTGATATGCTTGAAAAGCTGAGACTTGAGGATATGAGACAGCTTTCTTTTGCTGCGGCTGAAAAAATCAAAATCGAGCCTGATGTATATTTCAGCCCTCAAAGAGCGGAGCTTGCCCTTTATATTGTTAAAAAAGGCAGACGGAAAAAGCCCATTGAAGATATATTTGAATTTGCCATAAACGTAGACAGAAACACAGGGAAAAACTACAGAGACTACGGCTATAACATAAACGGCTTCACCGACGACAGCAAAAAAATATTGAATTTTATATACAGCCATTCCGAAATTAAGGCAGGCTTTATTGCCCTGTCTAATTTAAGCGAGGACAAAAGCCGTTTTATTTTGTCTGAGGTGTCTTTAGACAGCTTTTTTGACCTTTTTTCGAAAAGCCGTCTTTCCGCAGTTGAGAATGAGGAAAAATTTAAGCTTAATTTTCGGGAGGAAGTCCCCTTAATTTTTATTGAAGCCGCCGCCTCCGACGGCAAAGTTAAAATCAAAAAGAATTTTAAGCCCAGAGGGGTTTATATAACAAATACCCACGGCTATATTTTGCTTGAAAACACATTTTACAGAACCTCCGTTGACTATGCCTGTGTAATTAGGGACATTGAAGCAGCCTTTAATATAGCCGGAGGAAAGGAAATCACCTTCGAGACTTCCGACTTAGGCAGATTTGTAGACTACTGCATTCCGGTATTATGTAAATATGACCTTTTGAAAGAACCGGGGAAAATTTTCGACAGTCTTTCAATGACCCCATTTAAGTCTCAGATTTTTTTGGAGCGGAGAGGCAAAGCCCTTTGCGGAAGGGTTAAATATATTTACGGCGACACAGTAATCGATTATAACGATAAAAGCGCATATAGAGAATATCGAAACGACAGAGCCGAAACGGTTTTTAAGCTGGGTCTTGAGGGAATGGGCTTTTATGACAACGGCTCGGAGGGCTTTTTAATGACCTCTGAGGACGATATTTTCAGTTTTATGAAATACGGAATTTCAGCCCTTAAAAAGAACACAGAGGTGTTTTTAAGCGAGGACTTAAAGGCAATAAGAAAGTCGGCTGAAAAGACCATAAGCATAGGTGTTCGCTATGAGGGCGGACTTATTGACGCAGAATTTGACTTAAGCACAATTAACCTTGATGAAATGAAAGAGGTTTTAAGCGCTTATGAATATAAAAAGAAATATTACCGTTTTTCGGACGGAAGATTTTTAAGCATCGACGATAACAAAACATTTCTTAAGTTTATAAAATTCTTCTCACCCTCTAAAAGCGAGCTTTCAAAGGGAAGCTATAAAACAGGAGCAAGCAGGCTTATTGTTTTTGACAGACTTTTTGACGAAGGTGAAAAAAGCTCAATAAGCTTTGACAAGGCTTCAAGAGGGCTTATTGAAAGATTTAACGAGCTTAAGGGGCTGGATCTTTCCGTTCCGCAGTATTATAAAGGCATTTTAAGGGATTATCAGAAGGAAGGCTTTAAGTGGCTCAAATCAGTGGGAGAATGCGGCTTCGGCGGTGTTTTGGCTGATGATATGGGTTTGGGCAAAACCGTTCAGGTTATAAGCTATCTCTATGATAAATATGATAAGAAAAACATTTTCGACGGGGAGGAAAAGCCCTCTTTGGTGGTCTGCCCAACGTCTCTTATTTTCAACTGGGAGGCTGAGCTTGAAACCTTCGGCGGCGGTCTTAAATATGAAATAGTTTACGGCTCAGGGGTTAAGCGGAAGGAAATTTTAAAGAAGAAAACACAGATCTTCGTAGCTTCCTACGAAACCGTTAAAAGAGACTTTGAAATATATAAAAATATGGATTTTGCGGTAATTTTGGCTGATGAAGCCCAGTTTATAAAAAACAGGGCAACAAGAAGCTTCACCGCTTTAACGGCTCTTAAAAGCGAGGTTCGCTTTGCCGTAACGGGTACACCCTTTGAAAATTCATTAAGTGAGCTTTGGTCTGTTTTTGAGTTTATAATGCCGGGGTATTTGGGCAGCTATAAAAGCTTTGTGACTAACTTCGAAAAGCCTATTGTCAAAAACAATGACAGAAGCAAAATGACAGCCCTTCAAAAGCTTATTTCGCCCTTTGTTTTAAGGCGTGAAAAGGGCGACGTTTTAAGAGACCTGCCTGAAAAGACGGAAATTTACAGATATACCCTTATGACGGATGAGCAGTCTAAGCTTTATAAGGCTGAGCTTTTAAAGGCAAGGGGAATGATTAGAACCGACATTGAGGGCAACAAAATCAACCGCATAAAAATTTTAAGTGAAATAACAAGGCTGAGACAAATTTGCTGTCACCCCTCTCTCTTCTTAGAGGGCTATAAGGGCGAAAGCGGAAAGCTTGACTATCTTATGGAAAATTTGGGAGGGCTTATCGAAAGAGGTCACAAGGTTCTGATTTTTTCACAGTTTACGTCAATGCTTGCAATAATTAAGGATAAGCTTTCACTTAGGGGCATAGAGTATTTCTATATTGACGGCTCAACGCCGCCCCCCGAACGCCTTGAAAGGGTAAACGAGTTTAACTCGGGAAACAAAGCCTTTGTGTTCCTGATTTCTCTGAAAGCAGGGGGAACGGGACTAAATCTTACCGGGGCGGACACAGTTATTCACTTTGACCAGTGGTGGAACCCGGCGGTTATGGAGCAGGCTTCAGACAGAGCACACCGCTTCGGTCAAATAAGAAGGGTAAACGTATACAGCCTTATAACTAAAAACACCATAGAAGAAAAGATTTTAAAGCTTCAAAAGAAGAAAAAACAGCTTTTCAATGATGTTTTGAACCTCGAAACAGGCTTCCTTTCGGATATGACGGAAGAGGACATCCTCGACTTGTTTTCCTGAAATTTTGCAAAAGTACTTGCATTTTTTAAGTATACAACCCGGCTCTTTTATGTGTCGGGGTTTCTTTTTGAAAATTTAGGAAAAGTGACAGGTTTTGCCTTGAAAAGAAAGACTGTTTGTGATATGATAATGTTAATATTTTTATGTTGTTTAGAAAACAGAATTTTTAGGCGAGGCAGGTTTAATATATGAAAACTTTTGAAGTAAATGCAAAATCGGGGGCATACCCCATTTATATAGAAGAGGGCTTCGGAGGGCTTCTTAAAGCCTTTGAAACGGCTCATCTTACAGGCGTAAAGGGCATAATTATCTGCGATACAAACACAGAAAGGCTTTACTTAAATCAGGTTAAAGACCTTCTGAAAGACAGCTTCTTGTCTCTTTGTCACGTTTCCTTTGAAGCCGGAGAAGAAAGAAAAAACCTTGACACAATTATTACATTTTACAAAACAATGGTTGAAAACGGTCTTGACAGAAAGTCGGTGGTTATAGCCTTAGGCGGCGGCGTAGTAGGGGATATGGCGGGCTTTGCGGCCGCCACCTATATGAGGGGAATAAAATACGTTCAAATCCCCACAACACTCCTTGCCCAGGTGGACTCCTCTGTGGGCGGAAAAACAGCGGTTGACTTTATGGGAAACAAAAATATGGTAGGGGCTTTTTATCAGCCTTCTTTCGTATATATGAACACAGAAACACTGAATACTCTGCCTTACAGAGAGGTTGCCGCCGGAATGGCTGAGGTCATTAAACACGGTCTTATAATTGACAGTGACTATCTTGAAATGCTCAAAAGAGACAAGGCGGACATAAAGGCTTTGAAGCATGAGGCTGTCAGAGAGGTTCTTTACGGCTCATGCAAAGCCAAGTCCTCGGTTGTTGCCAAGGACGAAAAGGAAACAGGCTTAAGAGAAATTTTAAACTACGGTCACACCTTCGGTCACGCCGTTGAGAGCCTTTTGGAATTTAAGCTTCTTCACGGCGAATGTGTGGCAATCGGTATGGCGGCGGCTTTAAGCCTAAGCCTTAAAAGGGGAGTTATTACTCAAGAGGAATACGCTGAAATTATTGATTTAATACAATATTTCGGGCTTGAAACAAAGGCTTCCGGAGTAAATGCCGAACAGGTTTACAGCCAAATGCTTAAGGACAAAAAGACCAAAAACAATGTTGTTACACTTGTTTTGCTTGAAGAAATAGGCAAGGCTTACAGAGACAGCAATGTGGCAACTCAAGATATTTTTGAAGCAATAGAGACTGTTGTTGAGAGGTAAAAATATGCTTAATACTGTGTTTATTTTGCTTTTTTGTTTTTTTGTGGCTGAGGATGTGTTTTTGAAGTCTCTTGTTGTGAAGCTTCTTCAGCCGGTGGGAGAGGTTAGTGTAATCAACAACTTCTTCTATTTAACATATGTTGAAAACAGCGGAATGGCTTTCGGGCTTCTTTCCGGGGCAAGGTGGCTTTTCGTGGCTTTCACAGTCATAATTTTGGCGGTTATATTTGCCTTTTTCTTAAAATGCAGAACAAAAAGCTATCCTGTTTTGCTGCGCCTTTCGGCGGTTATGATTGCTTCCGGAGCTGTGGGAAACCTTATCGACAGAATACGCCTTGGCTATGTGGTGGACTATCTGCACTTTGTGTTTTTCGGTCATTCCTTTGCGGTGTTTAATTTTGCCGACATTCTTGTGGTTTGCGGAACAGGGCTTTTGTGCCTTTATATATTGTTTGAAGATAAATCGGAGGTAGATGAAGAATGAAAAAGCTTTCTCTTTGGGCTGTTTTAACTTTTGCGGCTGTTTTAATGTTTGCCGAGACTGCTTTTGCCAGAATTTACGGCGGAACGGTTTTATACAGTATGACCCCTAAATTTTCATTTAAGTTTTTGCTGCCCGTAATTTTGGGGGTTGCTGCTTTCGCCCTTGTTCAATTTTTCTTTAAGGATAAGCTTATTGCCTTTATCTGCACGCTTATTGTGTTTTTTATAGTATTCTTTGTGACCTGCTTTCCCACAATCAGCGTTTACAGCTCATATTATAAGGGTAAATTTACAGAGCTTGCAGGCACAGTCAGCGGCTTTCAAAGTGATGTTAAAGAGGAAAGCTTTATTATAAACGGCGTTGTTTTTGAGGATTATGTAAATTCGGGCTTGGGTTATGATTTTTCTGTATCAAACTGCGGAGTTGTTACCGGCGACGGTCAGCTTTTATACATCCGTTATGTAGAGTTCGGCGGCAGAAATGTTATCTGCTATATTGAAAATGTAATGTGAGGTTTTCTATGAACACAGAACAATTTGTATGCGGCATAGAAGAAGAGGGAATGCGTCTTGACAGCTTTTTATCTTTGAAGCTTCAGGACGTAACAAGAAGCAGAGTTCAAAAGCTTATAGATGAATATGTTTTTGTAAACGGCAAAAAGGCAGGGAAAAGCCTTAAATTAAAACGGGGCGACGAGGTTTCGGTGACTCTTCCCGAAGCGGTTGAAGCTGAAATTAATGCCGAAAACATTCCTCTTGAAATTTTATATGAGGACAGCGACCTGATTGTTGTAAACAAGTCCCAGGGAATGGTTGTTCACCCTGCGCCGGGTCATTTTTCGGGCACGCTGGTAAATGCCCTTATGTATCACTGTAAAGGTGAATTATCGGGCATAAACGGCGTTATGCGTCCCGGAATAGTCCACAGAATAGACAGAGACACAAGCGGCGTTTTGGTTGCTGCGAAAAACGATTTTGCCCATAATGCTTTGGCGGAACAGCTTGAAAAGCACAGTATGAAGAGAATTTATAAGGGAATTGTTTACAACGGCTTTAAAGAGCCTGAGGGAACAATCGAAACCCAAATAGGCAGAAGCCAAAGAGACAGAAAGAAAATGGCGGTTTTGAAGGCAGGAGGACGCAGAGCCGTAACCCATTACAAGGTTATTGACGCAAACTGCGGTTTCAGCTTTGTTGAATTTCGTCTTGAAACAGGCAGAACCCACCAGATAAGGGTGCATATGAGCCACATAGGCCATCCTCTTTTGGGGGATCCCGTCTACGGACCTCAAAAATGCCCTTATAATCTTAAGGGTCAGGCTCTTCACGCCGAGGTTTTGGGCTTTATTCACCCTTCCACAAATAAATATATAGAGTTTTCGGCTGATCTGCCGGAATATTTCAGAGAAGTACTTAAGAGATTGGGGATGAAAGAATGGATTTTAAGCGAAAAGACTTTATAGGTCTTATGGATTTGTCTCAAAACGAAATAAAGGATATTTTGGAAACTGCCGAAACAATGAAGGTGGTTTTGAGCCAGAAAAACAAAAAAGCCCCTTATTTACAGGGGAAGTCTGTTATTCTGCTGTTTTATGAGAAAAGCACAAGGGCAAAGCTTTCTTATGAGCTTGCGGCTCAATATTTAAGCGCAAACTGTGTTGAAATAAACGTTCTCAATTCAGGAGACGAAACACTTTTCGATATGGGGCGAACTATCGAACAAATGGGCGGCGACTTTATTATTCTCAGAAACCCTTATTCGGGTTCAGCCGGTTATCTTGCGGAAAGAGTTAAGGCAAGCGTTATTAACGCCGGAGACGGCTTAAACGAAAACCCCACACAGGCTCTTTTAGACCTTCTCACAATAAAGGAGCTTAAAGGGGGCTTTAAGGGCTTAAAAGTGGCTATCTGCGGAGACGTGGCGGGCTCGAGAGTTGCCAGAAGCAACATTTGGGGCTTGCTTAAGCTTGGGGCTGAAGTTCGTGTTGCCGCTCCTCCTACGCTTTTGCCCTATGCCATAGACGAATTTAATGTAAAGGTTTATTATGACATAAAGAAAGCCTGTGAAGGGGCTGACGTAATTATGTATCTTAAGCTGAGAGAGGAAAAAAGCTATGGCTCAAGGCTTGCGTCCTTCGACGAATATAAGGACTTTTTCAAGCTTGACCAAAGCACCGTTTCCGTGGCGGCAAAGGACGTTATAGTTATGCACCCCGGTTCACCGGACAGAAAAATAGAAATAGAGTCCGACATTATAGACAGCGACAAATGCATAATAGACGACCAGATTACAAACGGGGTAGCTGTCAGAATGGCTATTATGTATCTTTTGTCTTTGGGAAGGGGGTTGAACGTATGAAAAGCAGAACACTGATTAAAAACTGTCATATAGTTTCGCCCGAATGCGATTTTGATGTTTTAAACTCCCTTCTTATTTCCGACGGAAAAATAGAAGCAATCGGCGACATAAACGTACTTTGTGACACAGTTTACGACGGCGACAGCTGCTGTCTTATACCCGGGCTTATCGATATGAACTGCAAAATCTGCGAGGACGGCTATGAAAGCAGGGACAACCTTAAGATTGTTTCGGCTACAGCGGCGGCAGGGGGCTTTACAACCCTTGCCATAACCCCAAACACTCAGCCCGTAATTGACAACAAAACCGTTGTTGACTATGTCATTCAGAGAATTAAAAGCGAAAGCAGTGTTAATATTTATCCCTACGGCAGTATAACAAAGGGCTGTAAGGGAAAGGATATTGCGGAAATAGGCAAAATGCTTTCAAAAGGCATTATAGGTATTTCAGACCACGGCGGAATGATTGACAATGCTTCTCTTCTGAGAGACGTTCTTATGTATTCCAAAATGTTCGATGTTCCCGTAATTTCGGGCGGTCTTGACGACAGCTTGGCGGAAGGAAAGGCTGTAAACGAGGGCATTATCGCCACAAGGCTGGGCTTATCGGGAAGCCCCAGAGAAGCCGAGGAAATAATCGTTTCAAGAAATATGATTTTGGGCAAATATTCTGGGGCAAAGCTTCATCTGCCTGTTATAACAACTGAATTTTCAGTTGCTCTTGTAAATGAGGGCAAAAAGCACAACAGCCGTTTAAGCGCAGGCACTTTTCCCCATTATTTTACTTTGACCGAAGAGGAAATCCTCGGTTATAATACATTCGGAAAGGTAAATCCCCCTCTGAGAACCAAAAAGGACACCGAAGCTTTAAAACAGGGTATTTACAGCGGCGTTATAGACGTTATTGCCAGCGGTCACACACCGGCTTCAATCGACAGAAAGCTTGTGGAATTCGATCTTGCCGCCTGCGGAATTTCTTCTTTGGAGACTGCCTTCCCCGTCAGCTTTTCGGCTCTCTGCAATGATAAGTTTTCTCTTTCGGATTTGTGCAGAGTTATGTCAAAAAGACCTGCCGAGATTTTGGGGCTTGATAAAAAGGGCGTTATTAAAAAGGGCAATGACGCAGACCTTGTTATATGTGACATTAATAATGACTTTGAAATTAAGGGAAGCGAATTTATTTCAAAGGCCAAATATACGCCTTATGAGGGGAAGAGGGTTAAGGGGAAAGTTTTGAAGACATTTGTGGGCGGTAAAGTTGTTTTTGGCACGTAAAAATATAACAAATTTTTCACCTGCTTTTTATTGACAGAATTTTAAAAAGAATATATAATATATGTTAGTGTTTTGGGAGATTAAGACAGCGACCATTGGTGAAACTGAACAAAAATCTCTTATTATACTATAATATCGGAGATGATTTTTTGAGAAATTTTATAAAGGCTTGGGCGATTTTGCCCCAGGTGGCTTTGGTTATGCTGACTCCCATACTCCTCTGCATTGTTTTCGGTCATTTTTTGGACGGGCTTTTGGGTACGGATGTATTGTTTCTTATAATATTTACCGTTTTGGGGGTAGGAGCTGCTTTCAGAAGCCTTTATGTATTTTGTATGAAAACCGTTAATGATGACGAACGCAGAGACAAAAAAGAAAAGTCTTTGGACATTAAAAAAATTACAGGCAAGAAGTGATTAAAATGAAATTTTCGGAAACATATAAAAGTGTGTGTTTAATTCAGCTGGGGCTGTGTCTCGCTGTTTTTGTAATAGGGGGAGTGCTTCTGCCCTTTGACAGAGTCTTCAGCCTTGCGCCCTCATTGGGCTCTTATGCTTTGGGCATAGCTTTGGGCTATATTTTCAGCTGTGCAAAGCTTTTTATGCTTGAAAAGACCCTTGAAAAAAGCGTTGAAATGGATAAGGACGGAGCTTCAAACTACACAAGGCTTATGTATATGGCGAGATATTTTTTGACCCTTGTGGTTTTGGGAGCAAGTGCCGTTATTCCCCAAATAAGTCTTTTGGGAATGTTCTTCGGCTTGCTGATTTTGCAGCCTGCGGCTTTAATTGCAGGAAGAAAAGAAAGGGAAAAATGATATTTGCGGCTAAAGGAAATGACGGAAAATCATCATTTCCCTGCAATTGCTGTTAATATAAAATTTATTTTATTTATGAAGGGAGGGAAACATTATGGATTTTGGCAGTAATTATATTGAACTGCAGCTTGGCTCATTCACCTTTAGACTCAGTGAAACAATTATAACCACCTGGATAATTATGGCAGGGCTTATAATTTTCGCTCTTATAGTCAGACACAAGCTTAATAAGTTTGAAGACGTGCCTAAAACAGGTTTTCAAAACTTTATTGAGATGATTGTGGAAAGCATGGATAACTTCGTGGCGGGCAATATGGGAGAAAAATACAGATATTTCGGAAACTGGTTTTTCGGCGTGTTTGCCTTTATTCTCATTTCTAATTTAAGCGGACTTTTAGGCTTCCGTGCGCCTACTGCCGATTTGGGAACAACTGCCGCTTTGGCACTGACTACCTTTGTTCTTATCCACTTTATGGGTATTATCACAGGTAAGCTCGGATACTTTAAGGGCTATTTTGAACCCGTTCCGTTTTTGGTACCCCTTAACATTATAAGCGAAATTGCTACGCCCGTTTCGCTTTCTTTCCGTCTATTCGGTAATCTTTTAGGCGGAACGATTATTATGGGTCTTGTTTATTCAATTCCTATGGTTATCAGGGTTTGGGTTCCTGCGTTTCTTCACATCTATTTCGATGTGTTTTCGGGCTGTCTTCAAACCTTCATTTTTGTAATGCTTTCTATGGCGTTTATTGGTGATAAAATACCTGACAAAGATTAATGTCGTTTCAAAAAAATGTTCCGTTTTTGCGAAATGTTTCATTTAATGGTCAGTGAAACGTTGCTGCATTAAATGCCGATAGGTTGGTTTATTCACAATCCGATTAACAAATCTGATTTTAATTTTTAGCAACAGTTCAGCCGTGGCTTTTATTTTCAGATTTTCGCATATTTATATGCGTAAAATATGAAAATAAGACACGAGCGGAGCGCCAAATAATGAGTAAAGGGAGAACCCGAAAGACATCGGGACATCTACTGAAAAAATTCAGTAGATGGGTTTTGCGTTAAGCAAAACTTCTGAACAAGCCGCAAAGCGGCGAAGTATGCGAATGGAATCCGAAAGATGTCGGACAGCGAAGCTGCTTTTCCGTAAGGAAAAGTTCTGAGCAGACCTTTTACGAATTATTTGGCTGAACTGTAAAAATTTTTATTATTATTTTAAGGAGGCAATTTATTATGGATTTTGCTCAAATTATTGAACAATACGGTATTTCCGCCGAGGCGATTATGAATGCTAGAGCCTTGGTTCTTATGGGTTCGGCTATAGGCGCAGGCTGTGCTATGATAGCCGGTATCGGACCCGGTATAGGTCAGGGTTTCGCCGCAGGTAAGGGTGCTGAAGCCGTAGGCCGTCAGCCCGAAGCAAGAGGCACAATTATGTCAACTATGCTTTTAGGTGCAGCCGTTGCCGAAACAACAGGTATCTACGGTCTTGTTGTTGCAATCATACTGCTTTTTGCAAATCCCCTTGTTGACCTTGTTGTTCCCAAGGCTTAATAACCCCTTCGGACAGAAAATTAATTTAAACCGAAAGGAGGTTTTGAGCCTTGAACAGTGTTTTTTTATCGGTGGGAAGCTTTATTTTAACGCTTGATAAAAATTTGCTTGTTGATATAGGTATTCAGCTTATAAACACATGTATTCTCTGTTTCGTTTTGAGCAAGCTTTTATATAAGCCCGTTCTTAACTTTATGAAAAAGAGACGTGAGAGAATAGCTTCTGAGATTTCAAATGCCGACAACAAGCTTAAAGACGCAGATGCGGCTCTTGCCGAATATAACAAAAAGCTTGCGGAAATTCACGCAGAGCGTGCTGCTCTTTTAGATGAAGCAAACAAAGAGGCAAACGCCAACAAACAGGCTATTTTGGAAGCCGCTAAACAGGAGGCTGCCGAAATTAAGTCAAGAGCAATGCTTCAGATTGAAAGAGAACAGGAAAAGGCAAGAGATGAAATAAGACTTCAGATTATACAGGTAAGCTCCCTTATTGCAGGTAAGTTTGTTGCGGAAAGCCTGACAGAGGCAAAGCAGGAGCAGCTTGTAAACGATGTAATTAAGGATTTGGGTGATGTTAAATGGCAAAGTTAGCTTCACGTTATTCCGAGGCTCTTTTTTCATTAGCCAAAGAGAAAGACGCAGTTGATTTGTTTTATGACCAAATTACGGTTGTAAACGACTGTCTCTGTAAGGACGGCGAGGTTAAAGAGTTTATCAGAAATCCCAAAATATCATCGGAAGATAAATTTAAGCTTTTTGAAAGAATTTTCGAGGGAAAGCTTGAGCCTGAACTTTTGGGCTTTCTTTCAGTAATATTTAATAAAAACAGAGAAAAAGATTTAGGCTTGATTTGCGAAGCGTTTATTGAAAAGGTTCTTGAATATAAGGGCATTGTAAACGCCTATGTTGAGTCGGCTGTTGAGCTTAAGCCCAAACAGCTTGAAGAAATCAAGGCTAAGCTTTCCGCAAATTTGAATAAGCAAATTATTGTAAAGACAAAGGTAAATCCCGAGCTTATCGGCGGAGTTAAAATCACCGCAGACGGTCATATTATTGACGGAACAGTCAAAAAAGGTCTTGACGAGCTTAAGGAAATGCTTTTGGAACACAGACTTGCATAAAAGGAGTGTAACCCACTATGAATCTTAGACCTGAAGAAATCAGCTCCGTAATTAAGGAGCAAATTAAGGGCTATAAAAATAAGCTCAGTGTGTCTGAGGCAGGAACGGTTATACAGGTTGGCGACGGTATCGCAAGAGTTTACGGGCTTAAAAACGCTATGGCAGGGGAGCTGTTGGAGTTTCCCGGCGGCGTTATGGGAATAGCCCAAAACCTTGAAGAGGATAATATCGGTTGTGTGCTTTTAGGCTCCGACGAGGGAATTAAAGAGGGCGACCCCGTTAAGCTTACGGGTAAGGTTGCTTCGGTTCCCGTGGGCGACGCTATGATCGGCAGAGTTGTAAACGCTATCGGTCAGCCCATTGACAACAAAGGCCCTATTAAAACCGATAAAACAAGACCTATCGAGAGAGTAGCTCCCGGTGTTATTACCAGAAAATCTGTTGACGTACCACTTCAGACAGGTATCAAGTCGATCGATGCTATGGTGCCTATAGGCAGAGGGCAGAGAGAGCTTGTAATCGGTGACAGACAGACGGGCAAAACCGCCCTTTGCATAGACGCTATTATAAACCAAAAGGGCAAGGACTGTATCTGCGTTTATGTAGCTATCGGTCAGAAAGCCTCAACTGTTGCCAGAATTGTTAAAACCTTAAGAGACACGGGAGCAATTGACTATACTCTTGTTGTGGCTGCTACGGCTTCGGACACTGCTCCCCTTCAATATATCGCTCCCTATGCCGGTGTGGCTATAGCCGAGGAATTTATGGAACAGGGAAAGGACGTTCTCATTGTTTACGACGACCTTTCAAAGCACGCCGTTGCCTACAGAGCTATGTCTCTTCTTCTTAAGAGACCCCCCGGACGTGAGGCTTACCCCGGCGACGTTTTCTATCTCCATTCAAGACTTTTGGAGCGTTCCGCAAGACTTAACGAAAACTACGGCGGCGGATCTATTACCGCTCTGCCTATAATCGAAACACAGGCAGGCGACGTTTCGGCATATATCCCCACAAACGTAATTTCAATTACCGACGGACAGATTTTCCTTGAAACCGAGCTTTTCAACTCAGGCTTCCGTCCTGCTATAAACGCAGGTCTTTCCGTATCGAGAGTAGGCGGTTCTGCACAGATTAAGGCAATGAAAAAGATTGCCGGTCCTATCAGAATCGAGCTTGCCCAGTACAGAGAGCTTGAAAGCTTCTCACAGTTCGGTTCAGACCTTGATAAGGACACATTAGACAGACTTAACCATGGTCAGAGAATTATGGAAATCTTAAAGCAGCCCCAATACAACACTATGGAGGTTGAAAAAGAGGTTGTTATTCTCTATACCGTAACAAATAAATATCTTGACGATGTGCCTTTGGATAAGATTGCCAAATTTGAAACGGAGTTTTTATCCTTTATGGAAGCTCAGTATAACGATGTTCTTACGGGCATTAAAACAGAAAAGGTTCTTTCATCCGAAAAGGAAGAAAGACTTATTGAGGCAATTAAGTTCTTTAAGAAGAATTTTGTATAGGAGGGTGATTTTATGGCTTCTATGCGTGATATAAAACGCAGAATTAAAAGCGTTAACAGCACCCGACAGATAACAAAGGCAATGAATCTTGTGGCAAGCTCAAAGCTTGCTAAGGCTAAAAAGCGAATGGAAGGCACTAAGCCCTTTGCGGAAGAGACAAAAAAGGTTATTGCTGAAATTGCGGAAGCGGCAGGGGGACTTAAACACCCCATGTTCAGTCATGAATGCAAGGGCAATAAGGCGCTTGTAATAGTCATCACAGGCGACAAGGGTCTTTGCGGCGGCTATAACAGTGCTGTCTGCAAGGAGGCTTTGGAGCTTTGCGAAGGCAAGGAAACCAAGCTTATAACCGTCGGCAGCAAGGGCAGAGACTTTTTTAAGCGCAGAGAATTTGAGTTTGACACCGTTTTAACGGGTATTTCGGAAAGATTTGAATATTCCGACGCTTCAAACATAGGTCAAAGAGCCCTTCACCTCTTTAAAGAAGGTGAGGTTGACGGAGTTTATTTGGTATATACAAGATTTATTTCCACATTAAGTTCACAGCCCAAGGCTATTAGGCTTTTGCCTGCCGACCCCAGCGAATTTGAAAATTCTAAGGGCGGCGGCTCGGCTCTTACTCTCTATGAGCCGTCGGAAGAAGAGGTTTTGGACTATGTTGTTCCCCATTATATAAATACGGTTATTTACGGCGCACTTGTGGAAAGCTCTGTTTGTGAGCTGGGTGCAAGAATGACGGCTATGGACGCCGCTACGGATAATGCCGAAGAAATGCTTGAAAGCCTGAGCCTTATGTATAACAGAGTTCGTCAGAGTGCAATTACAAACGAAATAACCGAAATTGTCAGCGGAAGCAACGCATTAAATTAAAAAGGAGTGAAAGCATTGGCTGAAAAAAATATCGGCAAGGTAGTGCAGATTATCGGCGCCGTACTTGATATAAAATTTCAGGCAGGCTGTTTGCCGGCTCTTAACAACGCCATAGAGATTGAGTATAAAGGCAATAAGATAGTTGCCGAGGTCGCTCAGCACCTTGGCGATGATATTGTAAAGTGTATCGCTATGAGCTCTACCGACGGTCTTGTCAGAGGGGTTGACGCTGTTGACACAGGTGCGCCTATTTCAGTTCCCGTAGGTCCTGACACATTAGGACGTATGTTTAACGTAATCGGTGAGCCTATCGACAACAAGCCTGCTCCCAAAAATTTTGAAAAATGGTCTATCCACAGAGCAGCCCCCGCCTTCAGCGAGCAGACAACATCTGCGGAGCTTTTGGAAACGGGCATTAAGTCAATCGACCTTCTTTGCCCCTATTCAAAGGGCGGTAAAATCGGTCTTTTCGGCGGCGCAGGCGTAGGCAAAACAGTGCTCATTATGGAGCTTATCAGAAACATAGCCACAGAACACGGCGGATATTCCGTCTTTTCGGGCGTTGGCGAGCGTACCCGTGAGGGCAACGACCTTTATCACGAAATGAACGATTCAGGCGTTATTAACAAAACAAGCCTTGTTTTCGGTCAGATGAACGAACCCCCGGGAGCAAGAATGAGAATTGCTCTGACGGGTCTTACAATGGCTGAATATTTCAGAGATAAGGAACAGAAGGACGTGCTTTTGTTCATCGACAACATTTTCCGTTTCACACAGGCAGGTTCAGAGGTTTCCGCACTTTTAGGACGTATGCCTTCCGCAGTTGGCTATCAGCCTACACTTGCTACGGAAATGGGTGCTTTGCAGGAGAGAATTACTTCAACTAAGTCAGGTTCAATCACTTCGGTTCAGGCTGTTTATGTGCCTGCCGACGACTTAACCGACCCTGCTCCGGCAACAACCTTTGCCCACTTGGACGCAACAACGGTTCTTTCCCGTTCTATTTCCGAGCTGGGTATTTACCCCGCTGTTGACCCTCTTGAATCAACATCAAGAATACTTGACCCCTTGGTAATAGGCGAGGATCACTATAAAACCGCAAGAGCTGTTCAGGCAATTCTGCAGAGATATAAGGAGCTTCAGGATATCATCTCGATTTTGGGTATGGACGAGCTTTCGGAGGACGATAAGCTGACTGTTGCAAGAGCAAGAAAAATTCAGAGATTTTTGAGCCAGCCTTTCTTTGTTGCTAAGGAATTTACGGGTATGGACGGTAAGTACGTGCCTATTGAAGAGACTATCAGAGGCTTTAAGGAAATTTTGGCAGGTAAGCATGACCAAATTCCCGAGTCTATGTTCTTAAGCGCAGGCACAATTGACGAGGTTGTTGAACGCTTTAAAAAGCAGTCTTAAGCAGGTGATCGATTATGGCAAATAAACTTCATTTGAAGGTTGTAACCCCGTCTCACGTTTTCTTTGACGGAGACTGCGATATGGTTATTATGAAAACCATTGACGGCGACACAGGCGTTTTATATGGGCATCAGCCCTTGACAACCGTCCTTGACCTGGGCTATTTACGCATTATTAATGACGGAGACGAAACGATGCCTACTCTTTTGGGCGGCTTTGCCAAGGTCAACGAGCAGGGGCTTACCATAATTTCAGACGCTGCCGAATGGGCTGATGAAATTGACGTTGAAAGGGCAGTTGAAAGTATGCACAGGGCTGAAAACAGAATTGAAACCCACGGCAAAAACATTGCTCATTATGATGAAGAGCGTGCAGAAGCCGCTCTGCACAGGGCTATGCTGCGTATCGACCTTTCAAAAATCAAAAAGAAAAACAAATAATAAACACATTAAAAGAACCTATGAAAATTACTTCACAGGTTCTTTTTTAATGTCACAAATTATTATTCAATTTGTTATTTATCAAAGAAAGCCTTCGCCTACAACGTGAGCCTTGATTGTGTTTGTGTTGCCTGTCTTTCCTACAGGTGTGCCGCCTACAAGCATAACGATCTGACCGTCCTTTATGTAGCCGTCTTTCTTACATTGTTCAACGGATACATTAAACAGGTCTGCGAAGTTCGTCCGTACGAAGGGGATAAGACCGGGGGTTGTTCCCCAAACGATGTTAAGCTGACGTGCAACGGAGGGGTTAGCCGTATAAGCGAAAAGGGGAACTGACGGACGGAATTTAGCCAGCTTGAAAATTGTGAAGCCTGAGTTTGAAACGGCAATAATGCCCTGTGAACACAGGTCTGAAGATGATGTAACAACAGCGTGGCAAATTGCGTTTGTGATGTCTGTGAGCATAGCCTTGCCCTTGCCCTTAAACTCTTTTGTATAGTCGATTGAGCTTTCGATACTTTCGGCAATATTAACCATAGCCTGAACAGCCTGAACAGGGTAGTCGCCCTTTGCAGACTCGCCTGAAAGCATAATAGCATCTGTTCCGTCATAGATAGCGTTGGCAACGTCCGAAGCCTCGGCTCTTGTGGGACGGGGATCGTGAACCATTGACTCAAGCATCTGTGTAGCTGTGATTACGGGAATACCCTTGTCGATACACTTGTGAATCATCTGCTTCTGAACAACGGGAACCTCCTCGAAGGGGATTTCAACGCCTAAGTCGCCTCTGGCAACCATAATTGCGTCTGTAACGGAAAGGATTTCGTTAAGGTTTTTAACGCCTTCTCTTGATTCAATCTTAGAAATAATCTTAATTGTCTGACCGCCGTATTCCTTAAGGACACGCTTAATAGCCATAACGTCTTTAGCGGAACGAATGAATGAAGCGGCAATATAATCGAAACCCTGTTCGATACCGAATTTGATGTCGTCTAAATCCTTCTCTGTAAGAGAGGGGAGATTAACCTTAACGTCGGGAAGGTTGATGCCCTTGTGTGAGCCTAACAAGCCGTCATTCTTAACTGTACAAATAACGTCGTTGTCCTTAATGCCTGTTACAACAAGCTCAATAAGTCCGTCGTCAACAAGAACTCTTGCTCCGATTTTAAGATCACGGGGGAAGCCCTCATAGGTTACGGAAACTCTGTCGGCGTTTCCTACAATATCATCGGTTGTAAAAATGAATGTCTGACCCTTTGTAAGCTGAATATTTTCCTGCTCCAAATTGCCGGTTCTGATTTCAGACCCTTTAGTGTCGAGAATAAGGGGTATGGGCAGTTCAAGCTCTTCTCTGACAGCCTTTATGTTTTCAATAACAGGCAGATGTGATTCGTGTGTGCCGTGTGAAAAGTTTAAACGGCAGGCGTTAATGCCTGTTTCCATAAGCTCTCTCAGCTTTTCCTTTGTGTTGCTGGCAGGGCCGATTGTTGCAATAATCTTAGTCTTTCTCATAAGCTTCCTCCTCTTTATATACACAGGTTTTAATCACTGCGGAAAATAACTCCCAATGATTGTCTTTATATATTGTAACCCAATCAGGGGGTAAAAGTCAAGGAACATAACCGATTTTTAAAAAATTTTTAACAGAACTTTGTATAGTATTTGAATTTAGTCGAAATCTGAAAATTGCAGACTGTTATAATCGCTAAATTTGCAGTGAAAAAACCAAAATGATATTGAATTAGAACAAAAAATCTGTTATAATATATATACAGGGAAAAATAAAAAATATCCGCGGAGGTGATATTATGAACGAGAAAGAAATTATCAGTACGAATATTAACAAGTATATGGATTTGCAGAAAATCATAAAGTCCGATAATCCGAAAAAGGAAGCGGAAAATCAGATAAAACCCGTTAAGGCAATTTTAGAAACCTGCGGTGTTACACTTGAAAATCTTGAGCTTGAAGATTAATGGTGATATATTATGAATATGCAGGAAATGGCTAGACTTATATTGGGCTTAAGAGCAGCCGGTTGGACAGAGAAGCAGATTAATGACTTTATGCTTTGGATAGAGTCAGGCGATGAGAAATACAAGCCTAAAAACAGCTGATTTATACACAAATACTTAAGGACTATGGAAAACCTCATAGTCCTTTAAAATTGCCTAAATCTATAAAATAAAAGAAAAAAATAAAAGTTGATTTCAAAATTTGCACATGAATTTGCACATGGATTAAAAAATTGCAGTTTAAGCATAAATAAATCCAATTTTGACAAAAGAATAATACATTATTATAATTAAAAATATAAAATCAAAGAGCGATTATTCGTAAAACTGTGGAAATATGTAGTCAACTATTCGCAAAAGTTACGTTTCGCGAATAGTTCATTCTCCCCTAATTCTTAAATTTAAGCTTAACCCCATATTATTTCAGCTTGTGAATTTGTACTTGAAAACAGCTGGCTTTAGATATATAATATATATTTGTTGAAGAAAATTTTAATTTTCATCCTTATACTTTGGAGGAATTTAAGTGAAAAGTTTTGTAATTAACAATAGAAAGAAAGTTTTTGATTTAATAAACAACAATGAAGCCGCTGTGTTCTTCTGCGGAAACTCCGCTCACAAGGTCGGCGACGAATTTTACCCCTTTACGCCTAACAGAAATTTCTACTACTTGACAGGTCTTTCCGAACCGGGTCTTGTTCTGCTTTTATCAAAATATGATGATAATCCTGAAACAAGGCTTTTCATAAAGCGTCCCGACCCGGAGACGGCTAAATGGACAGGTGCATATTTAACAGAATGGGAATGTGAAAATATAAGCGGAATTAAAGATTTCAGCTTCATTGACGAATTTGATAAATACATTAATGACAAAATCTGCCAAAAGACTATAACCAATATTTATATTGACTTCGATAAACAGGTTCCCAAAAATGTTTCCCCTGCAATTGATTTTGCGGAAAAAATTATAGCTAACTCCCCTGTTCCCCAAATTTCGGATATCAGTGGCTTTATGGCTTCTCTTCGTGCTGTTAAAGCCGATTTTGAGGTAGAAAACATAAAGAAAGCAATTCAAATCACCAAAAACGGAATTTATTCTATGATGAAGAATGCCAAGCCCGATATGTATGAATATGAGCTTGAAGCCTATTTTGATTTTGAGCTTAAACGCAAGGGCGTATTCGACAAGGCTTTCGCTTCAATAATTGCCGGCGGCAAAAATGCGGCGGTTTTGCACTACAGTGCCAACAACTGCCCTGTTACCAACGGAAGTCTTGTTCTCTGCGATGTAGGTGCTGCGTGGGGTTATTACAGCGGTGACATTACCCGAACATTTCCTATAAACGGCACATTTACAGGCAGGCAGAGAGAGCTTTACAGCATTGTTTTGGAGGGCAATCTTTTAACCCAAGAGCTTATTAAGCCTGGAATACCCTTCAAAAGCCTTAACGAAAATTTGATTGATTTCTACGCCAAAGCCCTTAAATCAATCGGCTTAATAAGCCTTAAAGAGGATGTTAAAAAATATTACTGGCACAAGGTCAGCCACTTTTTGGGGCTTGAAACCCACGACATAGGCAGAGGTGACGAAGGCGTCATAACCGAAGGTATGGTTTTCACCGTAGAACCGGGGCTTTATATTGCCGACGAAGGCATTGGCATAAGAATTGAGGACGATGTTTTGGTTTCAAAGGACGGCTGTATTTGCCTTTCCGAGGACATAATTAAGAAGCCCGGTGACATTGAGGAATTTATGAAATGATAAGGTACGAAAAGGATTTATATGCCCCTGTGAAGGCTCTTTTCGAAGAGGACGGCTTTCAGGTAAAGGGCGAAGTCAAAGACTGCGACCTTGTGGCGGAACGTGACGGGGAGCTTGTGATCTGCGAGCTGAAGCTTCGGTTTAACCTTAAGCTTGTTTATCAGCTTTTGCGGCGGAAATCCCTCAGCAATACAGTCTACGGTGCAGTGGTTACGCCGAAAAGAGACACTGACGATATTTTAAGGCTTATAAAAGCCATTGACTGCGGCCTGATTTTCGTCTCGGAAAAAACTGAAATAGCCGAGGTTGTTTATAATCCGAGCGGAATGGGCAGCCGAAAAAGCCAAAAGGCGGAAAAGCTTAAAACCGAGTTTCAAAACAGAAGCTTTGACAATGTGGGCGGCTGCAACAACACACGTCTTATGACTGTATATAAGGAGCAGTCAATCAGGCTTTTATGCGCTTTGGAATTGCTGGGCGAAGCCAAGCCCTACAAGCTTAAGGAACTGGGCTTTGACAAAAACGTCAGGGACATACTTTACAATAACTATTACGGCTGGTTTAAAAATGTAAAACGAGGGGTTTATGCCCTGTCAGAAAAAGGAAAATCAGCCTTAAACAATAAAGAATATGAACGTCAGGTGGAATTTTTCCGCCGTGAAATGGAGGACAAAAATGTACAGACTATCGAGAAATGACAAGTGCTGGTGCGGCAGCGGACTTAAATATAAACAGTGCCACGAAAAATCGGACGAGCGGATTTTAATGCCCCTTAAGAGAATGGGCTACCCTATTCCTCCCCGCCGTCTGCTTCTTAATGCAGAACAAATTCAGGGAATCAGGGAAAGCTCAAAAATCACAGTGGCTATTCTTGACAAGCTTGAAGAAATGGTTAAGCCGGGAATATCCACACAGGAAATTGATGATTTCGTTCATAAATATACAACCGATAACGGCGGTATTCCCGCACCCCTTAACTATGAGGGCTTTCCTAAAAGCTGCTGTACTTCCATAAACGATGTAATCGCCCATGGCATACCTAACGCCAAAACAAAGCTTAAGGAAGGCGATATTGTGAACATCGACATAACCACAATTTTAAACGGCTACTACTCAGACGCCAGCAGAATGTACTGCGTTGGCAAGGTTTCGGACGAGGCAAAACAGCTTGTGGAGGTCACAAAGGAATGTATGTACGCCGGAATAGACGCAGTAAAGCCCTACCGCCCTGTTTCCGACATAGGCAACGTCATAAACGATATTGCGGACAAATATAACTACGGCGTTGTTCGTGATCTCTGCGGTCACGGCGTGGGAATTAATTTTCACGACGACCCACTTGTGGAACACTACCGCCAAAAACGCCCCACTATGATAATGGTTCCGGGAATGGTTTTCACAATTGAGCCAATGATTAACCAGGGCACATGGCGGGGACGCACCCTTGCGGACAACTGGACATTCATAACACAGGACGGCAGACTTTCGGCTCAGTGGGAACACACTGTTTTGGTAACCGAGGACGGCTGTGAAATTTTGACGAAATAGGAGAAATTATGAAGCTTGATAAATTTTTGATAAACAGTGAAAACCCCTGCCCTGCCGTTGTAATTTGCCCCGGCGGAGGCTATAATCACCTTTCAAACCATGAGGGCGCAAACGTGGCTGCAGCTCTTAATACATACGGAATAAGCTGCTTTGTTTTAACCTATGGCTTTATCTTTCCTCAGCCCTTAATGGACATTAAGGCGGCTGTAAGAGATGTCAGAGCCAATGCGGAAAAATATAATGTCGATCCCAACAAAATAGGCGTTATGGGCTTTTCCGCCGGAGCTCACCTTGCGGGAATGCTTGCCGAGCAGTTTGACAAATTCGAGGAAGGCGAAGCCAAAGTTTCAGCCCGTCCCGACTTCTGCTGTCTTTGCTACCCTGTTGTGACACTTTCGAAGCCCTACGGTCATTTCGGCTCAAGAATAATGTTAGGCGACCGCCTTGACCTTGCGGAGGAGCTTTCTCTTGAAAATTCAGTCCGTGACGATATGCCCCCTGTTTTTATTTGGCATACCTTTGAGGATAAAAGCGTTCCTGCGGAAAATTCTCTTGAAATGGCTAAAGCCCTTTGGAAAGCCAATGTTGACTGTGAGCTTCATATTTTCAGAAAAGGCAGACACGGGTCGGATCTTGCGGAAAACATCGAGGGCACTAAAAACTGGCTGCCCCTGTTTATAGAATTTCTTAAAAACCGTTCTTTTCTGAATTAATAGACGCCTTCTTTCATATAATAAACCACCCTTCTGTGAGAGTGATTTTATGGAAAGAATGTATGATATTCGCAAAAAGGAAGTTATTAATATTTTCGATGGAACACGTCTCGGCTTTGTAAGCGATGTTATTTTAGACGAAACCAACGGACGAATTAAAAAGCTGATTGTGCCTGCCCCGGCAAAGCTTTTAGGGCTTTTTTCAGGCGGAAAGGAATATAAAATCGGCTGGGAGGATATTAAGGTTGTGGGAGACGATTTTCTGCTTATAGACGCAGACCCCACTAACCTTCTTTCAAACTGAAAACTTAAGAATACTTATGCTCCGGCTTTTTTAAGCTTTCGGGGCTTTTTAGTGTAGCATAATATCATTTTTTTGAAAATCTGTTGAAAATGTTTTTATAATATGCTATAATGGTGTCAGATGAAATTTTAAGAACTTATTAAGATACAGCTTAAAGGAGATTATTTATGAACTCATCAATACAAGGCTTGAAACGCCGGGCATTAAAAAATATTGCGTCGAATAAAAAATACTTTATAAATTTTGCGGTTTTGTACTTTATATTTAATGCCTGTATTTTGCTTTTGACCCTTGTTCCTAATGCTCCTTATATAATATTTATACTCTGCGGCTGCCTGTTTGTAAGCTTCGTTCGCACTCATAATTTTGGCTTATGTTCGGATTTTGCCTATATTTTTACCGGAAGGACTAATACTCTTCTGCATTTTGCAGCCGGCGGCGCATATAATGACAAACCCAAAATAAACGAATTTTCAAAAAACAAGGGAAAATATAAAGACCGCATTTCCTATTCCGATAAAAATATTTCACAATGTTTTTTTGCTTTATTTTGTTTGCTGTGTTTACGGCTTTAGCTCAAACGGGGGCTTTATATAATTACATTAACGGCGGCTATAAAGATGTATTTTCTGCGGCTGTAATAACTTATGCTGCTTCGGCAGCTTTAGCTTTTGTCCTATTGTTAATATATATGATAAAATTTATTTTTGCAGGCCATATTACAGCTGATTTGTGCAATGACAAAGATCTTATAAGGTCAGCCGATAACAATTCAGGCTTTGCCGAGGGCGATTTATATGAATATAACGGCAAAAAATTCAACAGAAAGCTTTTCGGTGAATTAATAGAAAATGAAAACAATGCTTTAATAAATCGGGGTTCTCTTTCAAAAATTGTTTTTCTGACCTTTTCTTTTTTCGGCTGGTTTATATTTTCTCTTGTTACCTTGGGCTTTGGCTTTGCCTTCCTTATCCCCTATTATAATATGACAATTGCAGGGCTGTATCTCAGTGAAAAATCATACTTACATAAGAATTATAATGCAAAATAAAACCTATCTATTAAGTGTGTTGAAGAACCGGGCTTACTGTGATATTATAAAATAAGATAAATGTAAATATGTAAATCTAAAGATACTATCGGAGGTAAAGTTATGAAAATAGAAACAAAATGCGTTCAGTCAGGCTACACACCTAAAGACGGAGAACCGAGAGTTGTGCCCATTGCCCAAAGCACAACCTACAAATATGAATCCACAAGCGCTATGGGCGACCTTTTCGATCTTAAAAAAGAGGGCTTTTTCTATACACGTTTGGCAAACCCCACAGCCGACGCAGTTGAAAAAAAGATTGCCGACCTTGAAGGCGGCGTAGGCGCAATGCTTACTTCAGCCGGTCAGGCGGCAAGTCTTATTTCAATTTTGAATATTTGCCACTCCGGCGACAGCTTCATTAGCACAACCACAATTTACGGCGGAACCTTCAACCTTTTCGGCGTAACCCTTAAAAAATTAGGCATTGAAGCCATTTTTGTAGACCCCGACGCAAGCCCGGAAGAGCTTCAGGCAGCAGTTAAGCCCAACACAAAGCTTGTTTTCGGCGAAACCCTTGCAAACCCTGCCTTAAAGGTTTTGGATTTGGAGAAATTTGCGGCTCTTGCCCATAACAACGGAATACCCCTTATTATTGACAACACCTTCCCCACTCCCTATCTTTGCAGACCTATTGAGTTCGGTGCTGACATTGTGGTTCACTCCACATCAAAATATATGGACGGTCACGCTGTTTCATTAGGCGGCGTAATTGTTGACAGCGGAAACTTCGACTGGGCTGCAAGCGGAAAATTTCCCGAAATGACAACCCCCGACGACAGCTACCACGGCGTTGTATATACCGAAAATTTCGGAAAGGCAGCATTCATTACAAAAGCAAGAGCCCAGCTTATGCGTGACTTAGGCTCTGCCCCTGCTCCTATGAACTGCTTCCTTTTGAATTTAGGTCTTGAAACCCTTCACCTGAGAATGGAACGCCATTCCGAAAACGCCCTTAAGGTGGCAAAATATTTGGAAGAAAACGAAAAAATCGCATGGGTAAGCTACCCCGGTTTGCCTTCAAGCCCCGACTATGAGCTTGCCAAGAAGTATCTTCCAAAGGGCGCAAGCGGCGTTATAGCTTTCGGACCTAAAGGCGGCAGAGAGGCTTCCGTTAAGCTTATGGACAGCCTTAAGCTTGCAAACATCGTCTGCCACGTTGCAGACGCAAGAACAGGCGTTCTTCACCCTGCTTCATCAACCCACCACCAGCTGACCGACGAACAGCTTAAGGAATGCGGTGTTCTTCCCGAGCTTATCAGAATGTCCGTTGGTATCGAAAATGTTGACGATATAATCGCCGACCTTCAGCAGGCAATTGACTTAATCTGATAACCACTTTTAACTCCCCTATTGCTTTTTCTTTGACTTTTCTCCTAAATTTCGGAAGGGTGTGGACAAATGGCTCAGATTATGGTATAATATAGCTATGAGAAAAACAA
>JAJPZT010000006.1 GCA_021204175.1 Clostridiales bacterium
AAATACAAGAGTCTATTTATTATCATCTCTAACCGTAGATTTTTTGATTTTTGGGTTGAATTTAAGTCATCTGTATGATATAATCTCATTATACAGGCGTTCGACGCTTTAAAATCTAAATTTCAGGGGGCATTTTTATGGAAATACTCGACAGGTATATTAATGAACTTATTGAAAAAAGCACGCCGCAGGCACCTATCTGGAACATTGAGCAGATCAGAAGCGGCAAGCCGTCTAAGTGGAACTACATCGACGGCTGCATGATTAAGGCACTTATTGAGCTTTATCACATTACAAAGGAACAAAAATATCTTGACTTTGCAGACAACTTTATCGACTATTTCGTTCAGGACGACGGCTCAATTAAGTCTTATAAGCCCGAAGAGCTTAACATCGACAATGTAAACGCAGGCAAGACACTTTTTGACCTTTACGAACTGACAGGAAAAGAAAAATACCGTAAGGCAATCGACACAATTTACGGTCAGGTTAAAATGCAGCCCAGAACCAAAGAGGGCAACTTCTGGCACAAGAAGATTTACCCCTGGCAGGTTTGGCTTGACGGAATGTATATGGGTCAGCCCTTCTATATGCAGTACGAGGTTATGTATAACAATTGTGAAAACTGCAAAGACAGCGTAAAGCAGTTCGAAAACGTTCACAGAATAATGAGAGACGAAAAGACAGGTCTCTACTATCACGGCTATGATGAAAGCAGAGAAATGTACTGGGCTGATAAGGAAACAGGTCTTTCTCAGAATTTCTGGCTCAGGGCTTTGGGCTGGTATGCTATGGCTTTAGTTGACACAATCGACATTATGCCTGATTCTCTTGCAGAGGACAGAGATAAGCTTAAGGCAATTTATGTTGAATACGTTGACGCTCTTCTTAAATATCAGGACGAAAGCGGAATGTGGTATCAGGTTGCCGATCAGGGCGGCAGAGAAAAGAACTATCTCGAAACAAGCGGCTCAGCTATTTTGGCTTTCGCTATTATGAAGTCCGTAAGACTTGGTATTCTTCCCGAAGAATATTTTAAATTCGGCGAAAAGGCTTTCAACGGCATTTGCGACAAATATCTTTCGGAAGAAAACGGCGAGCTTCAGCTTGGCGGAATTTGCCTTGTTGCCGGCTTAGGCGGAAATTCATACAGAGACGGCTCTTATGAATATTATATGAGTGAGCCTGTTGTTAAAAACGAAGCTAAGGGTGTTGCGCCTTTGATTTTGGCTTATACCGAGATTTTACATAAAGAACTTAACAGATAACAGGAGGCTTTGCCTTATGGAGCGAAACGTGCTGACTTCGGGAATGAGTGAAATTTCTCCCATAATTTCAGAATGCGTTGAAAAGGGTATGGAGGTTAAATTTACAATAAGGGGTTTTTCAATGTATCCTCTTTTGTACAGCCTGAGAGACAGCGTAATTTTAGTCAAGGCTGATAAATATAACCTAAAAAAATTCGACATACCTCTTTATATAAGACCTGACGGCAGCTACGTTCTTCACAGGATTGTTAAGGTAAATAAAGAAAAAGGCTCTTATGATATTGTGGGGGACGCTCAAAAAGCAATTGAAAAGGGCGTTTCCGCAGAGACTGTTATTGCAGTTGTTAAGGGCTTTGACAGAAAGGGAAAGAAATTTTCCGAAGATAACGGTCTTTACAGGCTCTACGTCAGACTTTGGCATATTTTAATGCCCGTAAGACCCTATATTTGCAGGCTTCTTTTAAAAATTGACAAGCTTGTTAAGGCTTTTCGGAAAGGAGCTTCAAATGGATAAAAAGAAAAACGCCCTTTTGTGGATATATTCCTATTCTAAAAAACAGCTTTTGTGGGTGCTGAGCGTAGCAGGCATCAGCGGAATTATCTCCCTGTGCTACGTGCTGCTTGCAATAGCTTCAAAAAACATATTGGATATTGCTACGGGAGACTCTCAAGGGAGTCTCCTGATTTGGTCAGCTGTCCTCGGCGGAATTATAGCCTTTCAGGCGGTGCTGAATGTTTTGGGCAGCAATATCAGAATAAGGGCTATGGGCAAAATAGAAATGAGCATTAAGCAGGGAGTTTTTGAAAGCCTACTTAAAAAGAAATATCTTAAGCTCAGCTCTTATCATACAGGCGAAATCGTAAACAGGCTTTCCGCCGATGTTTCCGTTGTTTTAACCGGGGTTATTGACCTTTTGCCTGCGGCTGTTTCGATTTTGACCCAGATTGTTTCCGGCTTTATAGTTCTTGTTTATATAGACCCAAAATTTACCTTAGCCGTAATTTTGGTAGGGGTTATTATATTTTTTGCCGGAAGAATTTATTCTAAGCATTTTAAATATCTTCATAAAGAGGTTCAGCGTTCGGACGGCGTTGTGCGCTCATTTATTCAGGAGATTTTTGAAAACATTGTTGTTATAAAGTCCTTTGCAAGTTTCGGCCCTGTAAAAAACATACTTTTGGAAAAACAGCTTGAAAGCTATAAAATCAAGCTTAAAAGAAATATGGTGGGTAATATTGCCAATACAGGCGTTTATGTGATTTTTACCGCAAGCTATTACGGTGCGCTGATTTGGGGCGCTTTGAGAATTATGGCAGGTACTGTTTCCTTCGGCACACTAACGGCGTTTTTGCAGATTGTGGATCAAATAAGAGCGCCTATGAAAAATATGAGCAGTCTTATACCCTCTTATTATTCAATGACAGCCTCCGCTGAGAGAATTATGGAGCTTGAAAACATTGAAGAGGAGGCTTTGGATGGCGGTCAAAGCATAGACTATGATCAAATAGAGAGTATTGTTTTTGAAGGCGTAAGCTTCAGCTATGACTGCAGAGAGACCGTTCTTGAAAATGCAAGCTGCCGATTTAATAAAAACGAGCTTACGGCAATAACAGGTCCTTCAGGAGAAGGCAAAAGCACTTTAATCAAGCTTATTTTGGGTATTATCGACCCGGACAAGGGCAAAATTTATCTTAAGACAAAAAATGGGAAAATTAAGCTGGGGTCGGAAACGAGAGGGCTTTTTGCCTATGTTCCTCAGGGGAATATGGTTCTTTCGGGCAGTTTGAGAGATAACATAAGATTTTTCAACAGAGAAACATCGGATGATGAAATTATTGCCGCTGCAAAAACAGCCCAAATTGCGGACTTTATAGAAAGCTGTCCCCAAGGGCTTGACACTGTGGTAGGAGAAAGGGGCTTAGGCTTGTCTGAGGGTCAGCTTCAGAGAATAGCCGCAGCAAGGGCAATTTTAAGCGGAGCACCTGTTCTTCTTTTGGACGAAGCTACCTCTGCCCTTGATCCGGAAACAGAGGGAAAGCTTCTTGAAAGCCTTAAAGGGCTTAAAAGCAAGACAATAATTTTCGTTTCTCATAAGGCAGCGGCTGTAGGCTGCTGTGACAGAGAAATCAGAGTTTCGGGAGGAAGTATTTCGGAGGTTAGCGATGTATGATTTGAGAGTTGCCGATATTGATTTTCGGCTTGACTATAAATACCCCACAATGCTTAAGCAGTGTGAAGCCTACAGGGTTAAGGAGGGGGAAAGCTTTAAGCCTGTTTTCGGCGTAGCCGTTGCGGACGAGGGGCTTGAAATATTTAAAAATGATAATCCCAATTTAAGCTTAAATGACTGCGAATATCTTCTGACAGGGGCTGTTTTTTATGAAAAGCTCATTGAATATAAGGGAGTAATGCTTCATTCATCGGCTGTGGTTGTTGACGGATATGCCTATTTGTTTTCCGCTTCTTCCGGAACCGGGAAATCAACCCATACGGGGCTGTGGCTTAAATATTTCGGTGACAAGGCTTATATTTTAAATGATGATAAGCCGGCTCTTCGAATTATCGACGGCGAGGTTTATGCCTACGGAAGCCCTTGGAGCGGAAAAACCGATCTTAACAGAAACGAAAGGGTTAGAATTGCGGGAATTTGTTTTATTGAAAGGTCGGAAGAAAATCATATAGAAAAAGCCGATACCTTCGATGCTTTCGGCAGATTTTTTACTCAGACCGTAAGACCTATGGGAAAGGAAAGTGCCGAAGCCTTTATGAAAACCGTAAACGAAATTTTTGAAAATGTGCCTATGTATATTATGGGCTGCAATATGAGCCTTGAGGCTGTTGAAACCTCTTATAGGGCTATGACGGAGGGAATAAAAAGATGAAAATTAAGGACGGATATTTGCTGAGAAAAATTCAGAATACAGCTGTTGTTGTGCCTTTCGGGCAGGAAAGCGTTGACTTTAACAGTATTATGAACCTTAACGAAACAGGGGCGTTTATTTGGTCAAGGCTTGAGGATGATACCAATGAAGAAGCTGTTGTAAATGCTGTAGTGGGAATGTATGATGTTGACAGAGATACTGCCGCAGCTGATGTAGCGGAGTTTCTACAGCTTTTAAGAAATAACGGCTTGCTTGAAGAATAATTATGGACAGCCGAAAGCTTATGATTTTATTTGTAAAAGTTAAGTTAATCTTATCTTAGAGAAAGACTGAGTTTGCGCGGCATACAAGCCCGATGCGTTAGCATAGGGCGTGTATGCCGCCCCGGGGCGCCCTTTGGGGTGATTGAAAATCACCCCAAAGGGCGCGCAAAACAGATTGTAAACAGGTGATTTTTATGAAACAGCCTTTAGTTGTAATTTGCGGAGTTACAGGCTGCGGAAAAACCGCAGTTTCCGTTGAAGTGTGCAAAAAAATAGGCGGTGAGGTTATTTCCGCGGATTCCATGCAGGTTTACAAGGGCATGGACATTGGTACTGCAAAGGTCAGAAAAGAAGAAACACAGGGCATAAAGCATTATTTGATAGATGTTATGGACCCCGATGAGGGCTACAGTGCCGCATTGTTTAAGGATATGGCAATGAATGTCGCAAATGAGATTTTGGAGAAAGGGAAATTTCCGGTAGTTGTGGGAGGAACGGGCTTTTATATAAATGCTCTTTTATATGACAACGATTTCGGAAACGGTGAAAGAGACTTGTCGGTGAGACAGAAGCTTGAAAAAGAGCTTGCCGAAAAGGGTGCGGATTATTTATATAATGAGCTTTTGAAGATTGACCCGGTATATGCAGAGAGTGTTCACAAAAACAATACAAAAAGGGTTATAAGGGGACTTGAGTTTTACAGAGAAACGGGAGAAAAATTTTCCGACCACAACAAAAACGAAAAGCTTAATGAACCCTGTTTTAACCACCTTATTTTTATTTTAAACTCGGACAGAAGCACAATGTATGAAAGAATTGACAGGCGTGTTGACGATATGATAAAAAACGGTCTTGTTGATGAGGTAAAAGGTCTTTTGGAAGAAGGAGTTAAACGAAGCGATGTCAGTATGCAGGGCTTGGGCTATAAGGAAACAGCTGCTTATTTGTGCGGAGAAATGAGCCTTGACGAGGCTGTGTATACTATAAAAAGAGATACAAGGCATTTTGCCAAAAGGCAATTGACATGGTTTAAACACCAATGCAAAGACGGAATTTGGATTGACGTAGGGGAGTTTGATAACGATCCTTTGAAAATTGCCGAATATATGACAGGTATTATAGGAGAAAAATATGGAAAAAATTAAGGAAATAGCCCTAACCGGCTTGGGAATAGATGAAAATGTTTTTGACCTTGTTATGAATGAGGAAAAGAAGCTTAAAGAGAAATTTTCGGAAATTGACGATATAACCGACTATAACCAAATGAAGATTATATGCGCTATGCAGAAAAACAGACTTGCCATAGACCATTTCTGCGGAACTACCGGCTACGGCTATGATGATGAGGGAAGAGATGTTCTGGAAAGAATTTACGCCGATGTTTTCAAAACCGAGGACGCTCTTGTCAGACCTCAGATTATTTCAGGAACACACGCTTTGACCGTTGCTTTGTTCGGAAATCTTCGTCCCGGCGATCATCTTTTAAGTGCTGTCGGCAGTCCCTATGACACTCTTGAGGGCGTAATAGGCTATAAAAGAGATGTTAAGGGCAGCCTTAAAAGCATGGGAGTTCAGTATTCCGAAGTGCCTTTAAAATCTGACGGCACAGTTGACTTAGAGGGTGTGGAAAAGGCAATAAGACCCAACACAAGACTTGTAACTATTCAAAGGTCAAAGGGCTATGCCTTAAGACCATCTCTATCCGTAGAGGATATAGCCGAAATAATCAGCAGGGTTAAAGCCGTAAGAGATGACATAATCTGTATGGTGGATAACTGCTACGGTGAATTTACGGATTATACCGAGCCTTCGGAAGTGGGTGCAGACTTGATTGTAGGCTCGCTTATTAAAAACCCCGGCGGCGGACTTGCTCCCGTTGGGGGCTATATTGCCGGAAAGGCTGAATATGTTGAAAATGCTGCTTTCAGGCTGACCGTTCCTGGCATGGGCAAAGAGGTAGGACCTACACTGGGAGTAACCCAATGTCTCGTCCAGGGTTTTTACCAATCACCTCAGGCAGTCTGCGGAAGTCTTAAAACCGCTGTTTTGGCAGCTTCCGTTTTCGAAGCTCTGGGCTTTGAGGTTTCACCCAAGCCTCTTGAAAAACGCTGCGACATTGTTCAGTGCATACTTCTTAAAAACAGAGAAAGCCTTATAAGCTTTTGCAGGGGAATACAAATGGGAGCTGCGGTAGACAGTCACGCTCTGCCTTATCCTGCACCAATGCCGGGTTATGACAGTGATATTATTATGGCAGCCGGTGCTTTTGTTCAGGGTTCAAGCATAGAGCTTTCGGCAGACGGTCCCTTAAGAGAACCCTTTGCGGTATTTTTACAGGGCGGTTTAAATTATGCTCACGGAAGAATGGGAATAATGAAAGCTGTACAGAATATGGTTAATGAAAAAAGACTTGAAATCTGATTAGACTTATCTTTAACCAATGAGTAGGGTTGCGCACGGCGTCAGGTGACCGAGGAAGGGGCTTTGCCCCTTCCTCGGTCACCTGACGCCGCACCCCGGGGTTGAGGGGCGGCTCCGAAAGCCTTCGGTTACCCGGAAAATAAAAAAAGACGGTGCAAAAAAAGCACCGCCGAAAGTAAGATCTGTTTTAATTAAGCCTGAGTAGGAGCACCTACAGGGCAAGCACCTGCGCAAGCACCGCAGTCGAGACAAGCAGCCTCGTCGATAACGTACTTACCGTCGCCTTCAGAAATGCAGCCTGCGGGACAACCGTCAGCACAAGCACCGCACATAATACAATCATCAGAAATTACATATGCCATAATACAGCACCTCCATAAAATTTTATATAGCTATAAAGGAATTTCATTACCTTAACAATATTC
>JAJPZT010000116.1 GCA_021204175.1 Clostridiales bacterium
CAAAAAGGCTTCAATACTGCCGCTTTTCATAAATAAATCCCATAAGAATTTTTTCATATTTAAGCCCCCAAACATAGCAGTTGCCCTTTTATTAATAATTGCTTATATAATTATTTTCACCCTGTAAAGGCTTTATATACTTGTCAAAGCCTGCCGAAATGGGATATAATTTGAAGCTTGACAAAATTAAATCACTTGTTCAATCCCCTGTTTAAACACTTTCAAAAATATTTCACGCCGAAAAACAAGTCGAAAAAGGCTTAAATTTGCTTACGAATATACTCAAATCAGCTTGCGGTTATACCCGAATTCATTGAGAAGGCTTTCCTTGTCTCTCCAGTCCTTTTTGACCTTGACCCAAAGCTTAAGGTTTACCCCTGAGCCTAAAAGCTTTTCTATGTCGGCTCTTGCCTTAGTGCCTATTTTTTTGAGCATTTCGCCGTTTTTGCCTATAACTATGCCCTTGTGTGAAGCCTTTTCGCAGAAAACGTTTGCGGAAATATCATAAAAGTCTCTGCCCTCACGCTTTTTCATTTCCGTCACTTCAACGGCTATTCCGTGAGGGATTTCTTCATTCAGCAGAAACAGAGCCTTTTCCCTTATAATTTCGGAAACAAGCTGTCTCTCTGTCTGGTCGGTTATCATATCCTCGGGGTAATATTTAGGCCCGACGGGCAAGCCGTCACGAATAATCTTTTTAAGCTCATCGGCGTTTGTGCCTTTAAGAGCCGAAAAGGGCAAAATTTCCTTAAAGTCAAGAACCCTTCTGTAGGCGTCTATGACCTTTAAAAGCTCGTCTTTTTCAACCGTATCGATTTTATTTATAATCAAATATACCGGTGCTTTGACATCCTTAAGCCTGTCGATAATGTCCCTGTCTGACTTTTTAATCTCGCTGAAGGGTTCAACAACATAGAGAACAATGTCAACCTCTTTCAGGGCATTTTCAGCGGACTTAACCATATAGTCGCCAAGCTTGCTCTTTGGGTTATGAAGCCCCGGCGTATCTATGAAAACAGCCTGAAACTCGTCTGTAGTCAAAATTGTTTTAATTTTATTTCTTGTGGTTTGAGGTCTGTGGCTCATAACCGCAATTTTTTCGCCTATAAGCAAATTCATAATTGTGGATTTTCCCACGTTGGGTCTGCCTACGATTGAGACAAAACCCGATCTGAAATCTTCATTCATTATATTTTCACTCCGTTTTGGAAGCGATGATTAATTCACCGAAGCAGATTTGACGCTGATTTTTTCTTGTGCGAGGAATGTATTCGCAGGCGTAGTCGACAGCCCTACGTCAAGAATACAATGACAAATGGAATCGGAAAGATGTCCGAACACCTACTGTAAATTTTTCACAGAAAAATCTCAGTATGTGGGTTTTGCGTCAGCAAAACTTCTGAGCACAAGGGAAAATCAGCGGTGAAGCTGCGAAGAGTTAATTAATCAGCGATTCCTTATTATAAATTTTCTTTACATTTTCCATTTTGGAAGCCATATTTACAAGCATAAGATCAAGAACAGTCACCGCCGCCATTGCTTCAACCACCACAACGGCTCTGGGAACAATTATAGGGTCGTGTCTGCCCTTTATGACAATTTCTTCCTCCTTGCCCTCTCTGTTTACCGTCATTTGGGGCTGAGAAATGGAAGGTGTGGGCTTAAAGGCAGCTCTTAAAATTATTTCGTCGCCGTCGCTCATTCCCCCCAAAACACCGCCCGAGGAATTTTTTGCTTTAGCCGTCTTTCCGTCCTTAATAATAAAGGGGTCGTTGTTTTCAGAACCCTTCTTAAGGCTTGCTCCGAAGCCCTCGCCGAACTCAACCCCCTTAACAGCTCCTATTGACATAACAGCCTTCGAAAGTGCTGCGTCAAGCTTGTCGAAAACAGGCTCGCCTATGCCAACGGGCATACCGGAAATTCGGCACTCTACAACACCGCCTACGGAGTCAAGGTCTGACATTGCCTTTTCCATAAGCTCAGAAGCCTTAAGAGCCGCTTCCTTATCAGCCATACAAAGGGGATTGTTAAAAACCTCGTCCTTGTCAAAGGTTTTTCCCTCAATGCATCCCACCGATTTTGTAAAGGCAAAAACCTCAACCCCCAGCTCCTTAAGAGCGGCTCTTGCTACAGCTCCTGCCGCAACTCTGGAAAGGGTTTCACGCCCCGAGGAACGCCCTCCCCCTCTGTAGTCTCTGAAGCCGTATTTACTGTCGAAGCAGAAATCAGCGTGACCGGGTCTGTAAACATTCATTATGTTTGAGTAGTCCCGGGATCTTTGATCCTGATTGAAAACCGCAAGGGAAATAGGCGTTCCCGTTGTTTTGCCCTCGAAAACACCGGAAAGAATTTCAACCTTATCCCCCTCTTTGCGTTTAGTGCCGAATTTAGAAGCCCCAGGCTTACGCCTGTCTAAATCCTTTTGAATAATTTCTTCATTCATAATAAGCCCCGAAGGACAGCCGTCTATAACAACCCCCAAAGCCCTGCCGTGAGACTCTCCCCAAGTGGTTATTCTGAAAATATTTCCAAATCCCGAACCTGACATATAAATTCCTCATTTCAAAAATAGTATGTATCTTAATATTTATTTTAACAAATTACAGCCCCATAATCAACAACTTTTTCTTAAGACTGAAAAACCGCAGACTTTAAAATCTGCGGTCATTATAGTTTATGTTATATTTTTATGAAACCGACGGCGGATAAAGCGTTACCTTTAAGGTAAATGGACTGCCGTTTCTCAAGCCCGAAACCTCCACAACATCGTTTGCGGAGCAGTTTCTGACACACTCAACAAGCTGGGTTGAGCTGAAAATAGCCTCACCGTTAAATGTTGTAATAACGTCCCCTGTCTGAATGCCGGCTAAGTCGGCGTTTCCCCCTTCTGTTACATCAACAACATATGCACCGGCTGCCGTACCCAAAACGGAAGCATATTCCGTAGGCACTGACTGAACCGTTACGCCTAATGTAGGTGCGCTTTGACCTGTAGCCAGCTTCTCAAAAATGGGTGCTGCTACATTCGATGTAATGGAAAAGCCCATACCTTCGATTGTTTCGCTGGCAAACTTAGCTGTGTTAATTCCTATAACCTCGCCTTTGTCGTTAAAGAGAGGTCCTCCTGAGTTGCCTTCGTTAATGGCTGCGTCTGTCTGAATAACAGTCAGTGTCTTGCCCTGAAGGTTAATCTGCTTTGAAATTACGCTGACAATGCCCGATGTTGCGGTAATGCCCTCGCCTAATGCATTGCCTATGGCAATTACGGGGTCGCCGGGCTGCATAAGATCAGAGTCGCCGAATGCGGCAACCGTTACCTCGGTTATACCCACTGCCTGAAGGTCTGAAGCCGTTACGGAAACCACTGCCAAATCGGCATTTTGGTCTACCCCTACAACCTTTCCGGCAACAGCGGAGTTTTCGTTAAAGCTGACTGTTATGTCGGAAGCACCGCTTATAACGTGATTGTTTGTGGCAATATAAACATTATAGGCGTCCTTTGCAAACACGAAGCCCGAGCCGCTGCCGTCAACCTCGGTTGTTCCGAAAAACCAGTCCTGACTATAGGCTACAGTGCTTATGGCAACAACGGAAGGCTTAACCTGCTTTATAATCTGCACTCTGTTTTGAGACGCTTCATAAATGCTGTCGGCAACAAGAGCCATAGGAACAGCTTCGTCGCCCTGGCTGTAAAGTCCGCCGTTTTCAGTTTCGGTTTCCGTCTCAGTCTCTGTAGTGGAAGCACTCTTAGTCTTGGGAAGCAGCCTCCCCATAGTACCCGAAGCGGAAAGCCCGAAGCTGACCGACCCGAAGCACAGAGCCAAAACAACAACGCCTATAACCAAATTTCTGTAAAAGTGACTTTTCTGCGGTTTTTTCTTTTCCTGAGAGGGTACGTCAAAATATTTGCCTATAACCTCATCGGGAGTTTTCTCTTCTCTCAATTCATTATTTTCAAATTCACTCATAACCCATACCTCTTTTTTAATTAAAACTCGTTATAATTTTCAAGAACAGCGGTAACCTCCATAGACTCTCTGCCGTTTCTGATGAAGCTGATTGTTATTGAATCCCCTACGCTGTGTGAAGCTATAATGTTCTGAAGGTCTGCCTGTGATGTTACTGTTGTTCCGTCTACGGCTGTAATAATGTCGGTAGCTCTGATACCTGCCTTTTCGGCTGCGCTGCCTGAGTTGACCTCCTGAACGAATACGCCTGTTATGTCGATGTTATACATCTGTCTGAAGTTGTCTGTAATTGTGAAGCAAACAACGCCCAAATAAGGCTTTTCAACAGTACCGTTTTCGATAAGCTGGTCAAGTATTGTCACAGCTGTGTATGAAGGAATTGCGTAGCCCGTACCCTCTACTGTGGATGAGCCTGTTTTGGCTGTGTTAATTCCTATAACCTGTCCGTCAAGATTTACCAAAGCGCCGCCTGAGTTGCCGGGGTTAATAGCTGCGTCTGTCTGAAGAACAACAAGGTTCTTTCCATCGATGCTTATGCTCTTGTCTTTTGCACTTATAATACCCATTGTTACTGATTTGCCTGTGCCTAAAGCGTTGCCTATGGCAAGAACCGTTTCGCCGATTTCAACTGAGTCTGTTGATACAAACTCAACGGCTTTAACATCGGTTATGCCTGCGTCGTTAAGAGCCTGCTTGCTTACCTTAATAACAGCTAAATCGTTTTCTGCGTCCTTGCCTACAAGAGTAGCGAAAATCTGTTCCTCACCTGTTATTGAAATGGCAACTGAACTTGCGCCGTCAACAACGTGGTTGTTTGTAGCGATATAAACATCGTCGCCGTCAACCTTATAGATTATGCCTGAGCCTGAGCCGGTGGCTTCATAGGTCTGGTTCCAAATATTTGTGGTGTTTACTGTAATGCTTATGTTCACAACAGATGCTTCAACGGCTTTGAAAACCTCCGAAATGCTGTTGTAGTTTGCGGTGTAGATTATGGGAAGCTCGTCACCGCTGCTTGTGCCTAAGCTTATGTCGCTGCCGCTTGCGGCAACAACGCCGCCGTTTTTATAGAAATAATTTCCCACGCCGCAGCCTGTTGCAACAGAAGCTGCCAAAACAACTACACTGGCAGCCACAGCGGCAGCACGCTTAAGGAAGCTGCTTCCGGATTTTTTCTCATCGGTTAAAATAACAGTGCTTTTTTCCGGCTGGTCAAAAATGTTTTCGTAAGCAGTATTGGGTTCTGCTTTAAAGCCTTCGGTTTCTGTTTCGTTTATTATATTTTCGGAAACAGACTCCCCGGCTGCTTCAAACACTTCGTTTACTTCAGTTTTGATTTGCTCTTCGTCAATGATTTCTTCATTTCTTAAATCAAGATTTTTTTCATCATTGTATTCATTCATTATATATTCATTCCTTTCGTATTGTTAGTTTTAAAGTAAGAGTTCTTAACAATTTCTCCTTGAACCCTTTACAAATAAAAGTATAGCACAATCCTTCAAAAAAGCAATTATAAAAAAATTAAAATTTCATAAATTTTAATTATAATTGTCAAATTATCTTATAAGACACATAATACACCTTTTATTAATATAATAAAAACAAAAAAGGTGATTATATGAAAATATTTATTGACCCAGGTCACGGCGGTCAAAACCCCGGAGCTGTAGGAATCGGGGGTATTAAGGAAGCGGAAATAAACTTAGACGTAGCCCTTCGTTTGGGCGAAATTTTAGCCTCAAAGGGCTATGATATAGAATATTCCCACACAGGGGACGTGACACTGGGTCTTTCGGAGCGTGCCAATCAAGCCAATAATTGGGGTGCTGATTATTTCATAAGCATACACTGCAATTCAAACACCGACCCCCAAATCGGCGGAACGGAGACCTTCTATTACAGAGAAGGCACAACGGCTATGCGCTTTGCCGAAACAGTCAACAATGCCCTTGTCGCCCAAATTAATCTCCGTGACATAGGCATTTTCGCAAGAAATTTGGCAGTTCTCAGACTTACGAGAATGCCTGCTATACTTGTGGAGCTTGCCTTTGTGTCAAACCCCGAAGAAGCCGCTCTTTTGGAGACAGCGGACTTTTGCCAAAGCTGCGCAGTAGGTCTTGCCAACGGAATAATCGAGTTCACTTCATAATATACAAAAGCCGTCCGAAAAGCCTTCGGCGGCTTTTATGTTATTACCTTACGGGAGGAATAAGTCCTACCTTCTTATAGACCTTTGCCAAAGTCTTATAGGCTATTCTGCCTGCCCTTTCAGCTCCGTCCTTAATTACGCTGTTTATATAAGCCTTGTCCTTAAGTATTCTCTCATATTCTTCCTTAACAGGACGAAGCTCTTCAACCACCGCTTCCGCAACGGCAGCTTTAAATGCTCCGTAGCCTACGCCCACGAACTCCCCTTCTGCTTCCTCAAGGGTTTTGCCCGTAACGGCGCAGTAAATGCTCAAAAGGTTGGTTATGCCGGGCTTATCGGGAGACGCCTTAACAACACTGTCTGAGTCCGTAACAGCTCTTTTAATCTTATTTGCAATCTGATTTAAGTCATCGTTTAAAAGAATTACATTGTTTGCGTTGGCACTTTCTGACTTGGACATTTTTCTTGTGGGCTCTTGAAGCCCCATAACTCTTGCTCCTGCTTTGCCTATATATGCTTCCGGCACTTTGAAAACATCGCCGTAAATATTGTTAAATCTCTCGGCAATATCTCTGGTTATTTCCAAATGCTGTCTTTGATCCTCTCCTACGGGCACCATATCCGCCTGATAGAGAAGAATATCAGCCGCCATAAGACAGGGATATGTGAAAAGCCCTGCGTTTATGTTGTCGGCGTGTCTTGCTGATTTATCCTTAAACTGTGTCATTCTTGAAAGCTCCCCTGTATAGGTAAAGCAGTCTAAAACCCAGCCTAATTCCGCATGGGCTGAAACGTGAGACTGAGCGAAAACAATGTTGTCGCCCTTGTTAAGCCCCATAGCAAGAAACAGAGCCAAAACCTGCATTGAGTTTTTGCGAAGCTGAGCCGGGTCTTGTCTTACCGTCAGAGTATGAAGGTCTGCAATGGCATATATGCAGTTAAACTCATCCTCTAATTTTTGCCAGTTTTTTAAAGCCCCTAAATAATTTCCAAGGGTCGCGTCACCCGAAGGCTGCATTAAGCTTAATATTGTTTTTTTATCGGACATAAATTACACCTCAAATCATTTTCTTTATCTAATAAACCTATTAAAAGAAGTA
>JAJPZT010000109.1 GCA_021204175.1 Clostridiales bacterium
ACTTCGTTTTCGGAACGTTTCAAAGTGGAAGTAAACTTTTCACTTCAGCAAAGTTTTCTTAAGGCTTTACATAAAGTATAACAATACTATTATTCCCAAAATTATTCTGTAAATTCCGAAAACCTTAAAGTCGTGGGTCTTAACATAGCCCATAAGGAATTTAATCGCCAAAATCGAAACAGCGAAGGACGAAATCATTCCCACTGCCAAAATGACTATCTCGGAAGAGCTGAAAACAAGCCCGAACTTCAAAAGCTTAACAAGGCTTGCCCCGAACATAACGGGAATTGCCAAAAAGAATGTAAATTCCGCCGCAACATATCTTGAACAACCCAAAAGAAGTCCGCCGATTATGGTTGCTCCGGATCTGGACGTGCCGGGAATAAGCGCAAGCACCTGAAAAAGACCTATGCCGAAAGCCACTGAAAGAGGCAGATTGTCGGTGTATGCATATTTGGGTTTCTTCCCCTTGTTCAGACTTTCTACTATAATAAATATAACGCCGTAAAGAATGAGCATAATTGCCACGGTCAGAGAGTTATACAGATATTCGTCAAGAAGGTCGTCAAACAAAATGCCTATAACTCCGGCAGGTATGCAGGCGATTATAACCTTGAGCCAAAGTATGTAAATACTTTCCCTTTCTGGCTTCGTCTTTTTTCTTGAAAAGGGGTTCAGCTTCTCAAAAAACACAACTACAACCGCTAAAATTGCTCCCAGCTGAATAATTACATCGAACATTTCACAAAACTCGTCCGTCATATTCAGCTTTATAAACTCCTGAGCCAAAATCAAATGCCCTGTTGAGCTTATGGGCAGCCATTCCGTTATGCCCTCAATTATGCCTAAAATCAACGTTTTTAATATTTCGATTATCATTTTTCCGTTCCTTTCTTTTTTGTTTTTGTTTTTTGCTGCCAGCGCGGCTAAGCCGCTCATAGACCAAAGACGATAAGCTTTGGTCTAAAGAGGAGAACCCGCAGGCGACATATTATTTTTGCGCTTGCGCAGAAATAAATGAGCTAAGCGAGGTTCGACGACAAGGGGAGGCTGTCGTTTGCCGAAAATCTTTCTCTACTTTTATGCTGTACTGAATACAGCCGTGTAACCGTTAATATAGTAGACTTCGTTTTTTTCCTTCAGAATAATGCGGTAATAGGGAATTGCTTCGGAGGTTTCTCCCTCTTTTTCATATTGCGCCAAATACCCCAGTTCCAGCTTCGAAACAGTTAAATGCTCATCGGGATAAATCTCTCTTATGCCGTTCATAAAAGACAGCAGAGTAACATCAGCGCAGTAAACCTCCGACTTTGCCCCCGTAAAGCCCAAAGGCTTCAAATATCTCAGGCTTACAGTCATTCCCCCGTCTCCGAAGGTAAACAGGCAAAAGTTGTTGAAACAGTCATTTTCCTTATAATGCATATCATATTTTACCCACAGCTCCCCCTCTGTCTCGGCAGTATACTCATATGAAAGCTCGGGAAAAAGCCCGTTTAACTCTTCCATATAGCCCTGAGCTGTCTCCTCCGCCTTTTCCGTTTCGGAAACAATAAGGCTTTTGTCGGTATAGGTCACAATATCCCCTTCTACCCTCAGCTCCCTGTCGGCTGTTTTAAATATAGTGGCATTAAATTCTTCCGTTCTTTTAACACTTTCGTCCGTTTCGAAAAAAACGTCCACAAGGTCAAAAAGACTGTAGTTTGCCGCCGCAAGACTGAGCTGAGGAAGACTTACCGCATTTTGGGGAACCTCTGCTTCTACCGAAATGTCATTGCTTTCAAGAACCGAAATTATGTTTTCAACCTCTGTTTTAGAAAGCCGTCTGCTTAAATCCTCCGCAAGATTAAGCCCCAATAGAACGGCGTTTAGTATTAATAAAAGAATTATGGTATAATTTTTAGCCTTGTTCCAATCCATAGCTGCCCTCTGCTTCACACATCATTTCCCTACTTTTATATACTATATCACAAAACAAAAAATCTATCAATACAAAACTTCCGCAGATTTTTCTTTCTGCGGAAGCTATATTAATATGCTCAGACTTCAATCCAAAGCTTTATCTTATTATCTTTTATCTGTTTGTTTTAAGCCGCTGCTTCTGTTGCTGCTTCACCCTTTGCTTCTCTGCCGCCGCCTTGACCGCCTTGTCCGCCGCCTCGGTGACCGCCGCCTCCGAAGCCGCCGCCCATTCCGCCGCCGCTTGTGCCTGCGGAGGTAGCCTTGCCGCTTAATGTAACTGTTTCAACAAGTGTTCCGTCTGTCAAAGTTCCGCCTGTCTGATATTCGCCCATATCCTCTGCGCCTGTTAAAACGCCGCCTGTGTAAATAGCTATTTCAGCTCCGTCGGTCAGGCTTTCGTCGCCGAATACTATGGAGGAAATCTGCTTAGGAGTGGTTGTGCTTAAAAGAACCTCGCCTGTTGAATTATTAACTAATGTTATAAGTGTATTTTCTGAAATGGTGTCTCCGTTATATTTAAATGAATAACATTCAGACTCGCTGTCTGCTCCCTCAGCCATACCGCTTGAGCCTATGGCAAGAAGAGTTCCGCCGTTATAATATATTCCGCCGCCGCAGTCAAGTGCGCCATCACCGCCGCTTGTAGGCCCGTAAACTATTACAACGCCGCCGTTAAAGTTAATGTCTCCGTTTGAATCAACGCCGTCCCCCTGTGCGCTTACAATGAGAGTTCCGCCGTTTATGGTAATGTAGCAGCTTTCGTCATAATCCATCATTCCGCCGCCACCGCCTTGACCCGGTCCGCCGGGCTGACGGTTTTCGCCGCTGTTTTCACTGCTGCCGTCGGCATTGCCTTGGCTCATATCGGGTCTGCCGCCACCCTGCATATCAGCGGGAGCGTCACCGCTCGGCATATCAGAAGGTGCTTCACCATCGGGCATTTCGGGAGCGTCGCCGTTCATCTCCGGCATTTCTCCGTTCATATCCGGTCTCTCACCGTTTTCCATATCAGAAGGCATTCCGCCCGGTCCGCCTTGTCCTCTGCCGCCGCCCTGCATTCCGCCTTCACCTTGGCTCATATCTGATGTGGGAATTGCTTCTGCGCCTGAGCCGCCGTTTTCACTGCCTTGGCTTTCTCCCCCTGTCATATCGGGAGCCTGACCTCCGCCGAATCCGCCGCCCATATGGCTTCCGCCGTCTGAGTTTGTGCCTTCACCTGCTGCGTTAAGTCCGTCGTCCGAAGCGTCAAGATTTACGTTTCCGCCGTTTACCGTAATTGTGTTTCCTTCAAGACCTTCATAACAGGTCACAATGTCCATTTCGCAGTCGTTTACAACAAGGTCTGTTTCTGCGTGAACGCCGTCGTCCTCTGTGGAAATAGTATATGTTCCCCCGTTAATTGTCGCACTTGCATTTGAATGAATTGCGTCATCAACAGAGTTTAAGTTAAATGTTCCGCCGTTTATTTCAATATCCGTTTCGCCTTTAAGAGCCTTGCCCTCGGATGTAATTGTTATGTCTCCGTCATTTACAACGAGATTTCCCTTTGAGGAGTAAATTCCGTTGCCTGTGCAGGTTATGTTAAAAGTTCCGCCTTCAACTGTGAGACTGTCCTTGCCCTTAATTCCTCCGCCTACTGAATTAATCGTTATGTCTCCGCCCTCTACGGTCAGGCTGTCTTTGCTGGTTATGCCCTCGCAGTAAGCCGATGTTATATCCAGTGAGCCGTCCCCTGTTATTGTCAGGCTGTCGCTGCAGTAAACAACTGCGTCAGGCTCTCCGTCCTCGTCAAGCTGTGAATAGTTTGCTCCGTCCGCAAGGCTGTTTTCAGAGCCGTCCTCGAGATTTATTGTTACGTCTCCGTTTGTGTTCCAAATTGCAGGTCCTTCCGTATTGGTCATGGATACGCCCTGAAGGTTTATGGTTACGTCTGTCTGAGAATCTATAACAAGACAGCCGTCCGAAAGGCTTCCGCTTACGTTATATGTTCCTCCTGATTTTATGGTAACAGTGTCTCCGTCTATACTGACCGACGAGCTGTCTGCCTTCGACCCTCCGTCTGCCAAAACTATATTTTCAGCTGCAGTCGCTGTTTCGGAACAGCCCGAAAACGCCAGCCCCCCTGCTCCGAGGCAAACGCTCAGCCCCACAACAGTCAAAAAATTCTTTCCGTATTTCATTTTATATATGGCCTCCTTTTTATTTTCTATAATCAAAATACTATGCTCTGATAACTGTTATAATTATCTTTGCTTTATACGATTATATCCCAAAAACAACCCTTTGGCATTAAAGAAACATTAAATTCTAATAAAAAAGAGGTGCGGTTTCAAATCTTGATTTTATCATAAACAAAGAAAAACCGCAGGGGCTGTTAAACCTCTGCGGCATAATATCATAAGCTGTTTATTACGTTACCTTAATCTTAATTGTGTATGTGTCGTAGTCGTCGCCGTCCTCATTTTCGGCGTATACGGTGTAGGTTCGCTTACCGCTGTCATCGGGTTCAAAGGTGAACTCCCAAACATACTCGCTTGTTGTGGTGTCTGTGGGCTTTTTAAGCTTGTTTGTAACAGTGTCGTCGTCCTCGTCCTCAATCCATACCTTGGCAACGCTTGTTGTGGTATAGATTGTTACTGTTACGTCGTCGCCCTCTTCAACAGTTGCCTCATAGTCAGCACCGGTAATTTCCGGGTCTGAGGTGTCTGTGCCGTAAACATAGAAGGTTCTTGCGTCAACATCGCCGTCGTCATTATAAGCATAAACAGTATAGTAAGTGTTTACGGAACCGATTGTAATCTTAGGTGAAAATTTAATATAGGTTGCTCCCGAAGTCGATGTGTTGCCCTCTGTGGAAGCAAGAGTTCTTCCATCCTCGTCCTTAATTACAATATAGTCTGTGCCTGTTGAGCATTTAACAATATAGGTCATTGTTTCGCCCGACTCTATATCATCTGTTTTAGGCTCGATTGAAATAACAAAGGGAGCCGACGAGCCGGCAGAAGCTTCACAGGTAATTCTTATAGACTCTGTTATTTCTTCATCGTCTTCGTTATATGCCACAACCTTATATTTGTTTGTGCCGGTAGATGTTTCAGTCCAGCTTACAACAAATACATTTGCGGCTGCAAGCTCGTCATAGGTATAATTTGCATAAGCCACTCTTTCGTCGTCATCGTCATATACTTCAACATAGTCAATGTCCGTCGAGGTGGTTATATAAAGCTTTGTTTCTTCCTTCTTCGTAGTAACCCCCATAGCCGGGTTAATATCGATTATGGTAAGCTCCTTGTCTTCGTCATCATCGTCATCTTCCGAAATTCCTCTGAAGTCAACAATTCTGTAGTCGTCTGTATATCCTCCCAAATCGTCGGTATATACATAGATGTAAAGGTGGCAGGTGCCTGTTGTTGTTGCCTTAACCTTTCCTTCGAAGGTTCTCTTGCCGCTTGTTTCGGTATAGTCCGAAACAGAGGTATGGTTTGAAGAATAGTTTGTGTCAATTCTCAGTCTTTGAACATCGTCTGTAGTAACAACGGTGAAATATAAATAGTCGCCTTTTTCTACCTTTGTGCTTTCAAGACTTACCTTATAAATATATTCCGAAAGACCGTCATCGGCGGAGTCGTCGTCCTCGTCCTCATCGTTTACGGTCAGCTCAACTGTCTTATAGTCATAATAAGACGAGCCGTTTCCGGGGTATACATAATAGGTTCTCTGGGTGTTTCCGTCATCCTCTGCGGTAAATGTAATCTTAAAGGTTCTTGAACCGTCGCCGTTATCCGTATAGTCAACAACCTCTTTAAGAGTTTCCTGACCTGTGGAGTAATAAAGCTTTACAGCCGTTGTGGAATCGTTTGTCACAACATTCAGGGTGGCAGTGCCGCCTACGATAATATCGTCGTCTAAGAAATTGGCAGATTCAATTTCCGGGGTATCTGTTGTAAGGATAATAACCGTACGGCTGGGGTTGTCCCAGCTTACGTCTGCGCCCATAGCCTCAGCCAACATTCTTATGGGAACAAGAATACGGTTGCTGACAACAATTGAAGATGTGTCAAAAGAGGAGGGCGTGCCGTTTACATAAATAATGTTGCTTCTCATAGTGTGTTTAATAACTCTTGAGCCGTCGGCGCTTGTGAATGTAGCAGTCTCTGTGTCCTTGTCCCAGTCTACCGTTAAGCCCAAAGCCTCGGCGGTTGTTCTTATAGGCACCATAGCCCTCGAATTATAAATCATAGGCTGGGCGTCTGTGGAAAGATATGTAACCTGGGTTCCGTTTATGGTTACATATACAGGTTCGTCGGCAAAGGAGCTTACGCACCAAAGCTGCATACAGAGTATAACTGCCAAAATCAGTGCCGCAGTTTTAAAAATTCTGTTTTTCATATATCCTCATCCTTTCATTGAAGAATAGTAAATTTTGTTTCACTGCTCTTTATATTTATATTATGATTATAACAGATTTAGGTCTGTAATACAAATACAATTATATGAATTTTATGTTACAAACTTTTTTCGAAATCAGCCCGTTTGACTGTCGGAGTTTTTCAAAAATTTTTTCATTTTAAGGAAGGTCTCGTCACTTATGTCATGTTCTATCTTGCAGGCGTCCTTTTCGGCAATTTCCTTGTCAACCCCCAAAACCTTAACAAAAAACTCCGTTATTAAAACGTGCCTTTCATAGACATTTCCGGCGGTTTCCTTTCCCTTATCGGTTAAAACAATGTTCCCTCCCAGCTCTATTGTTATATAGCCGTTGTCTCTTAAAATCGACATAGCCCTGCTTATAGAGGGCTTTGAAAAGCCCAACTCGTTGGCAACGTCGATGCTTCTGACAAAGCCCTGTCTGTTTTTCAAAATAAGAATTGTTTCGAGATAATCTTCTCCCGATTCATGCAGCCCCATAAATCTACCTCCGTGCTGTGTTATTGTATATCAGTTTATTATATCACGCCAAAGGCATTTTTACAAGATTTTTTTGAAATTTCCTTTCGTAAATTTTGTTAAAGTGCAGCATTTTAAAATATTTATATTGAACATTATTCCTTATGATAATGAAATATAAATTAAACTCAGTTAAAT